>JASHVB010000614.1 GCA_030039695.1 Acetobacteraceae bacterium | reverse complement strand
TATCGGCACCGCCTGCACCGCGCCGGCGCTGACCGCATCCGAGCGCAAGCCCGAGTATGACGGTTTCGTTCGCACCGTCTTCAGCGACAGCGAGCAGGGCAAGGCCGATGCGAACTGGCTGTACGAGCGGTTGGGTGTGCGCAAGGTGGTGGCAATCCACGACGGCAGCCCGTACGCGCAGCAACTCGCGGCAGTGATGGCGAGGAATTTCGAGGCGTTGGGGGGCAAGGTGCTGTCCACCGAAGCCGTTGCCCCGACCGATGTGGACATGCATCCAGTGCTGACACGCATCGCGACGGAGAGGCCCGACGCGATCTATCTGCCCATTTTCGTGGCGGCGGCTGCCCAGATCGTGCGCCAGGCGCCGACCATTCCAGGGTTGGGGACGACGCCGCTGATCGGCGGCGGCGCGCAGATGGCGCCGGAAATGATCCAGGCGGTAGGCCAGCAGATCGTCGGATTCCGCATCACCTATCCGGACGTGTCGCCGGACTCGATGGGCAAGGGCTATCCCAAGATGGTGGACGAGTACAAGCAGATGTTCGGCGAGGCACCCATCTCCGGCTACCATGCCAATGCCTATGATGCGGCGACGATGGCCGTGATGGCGATCAAGAAGGTGGCTGTCGTGGAGAAGGACGGCACCATGTATATCGGCCGCAAGGCGCTGCGCGACGCGGTGTTCGCCACGAAGTTCGAAGGGGTCGGCGGGCCGATCGGCTGCGATCAACACGGCGAATGCGCGCAGTTCAAGCCGGCCGTGTACGAATACACCAACGCCGATCCCTCGACGTTCAAGATCGGCGTGAACCCGAAGCGGATTTATCCGTGAGCCAGAACCAGCCTCTCCCCCAGCGCAGGAGAGGTCGGGACGTCGCAAGCCGTCGAGGGCGATCGGGTCGGTAGGAACATAACGTGCATTCCGTGCCACCCCCACCCTCGACGCTTGGCGTCTCCACCTCTCCTGGATTGCGGGAGAGGGGCGGTGGCCTCGCTCGCATGAACTTCGTGGACATCGCGCTGTGGGCGATGCGCATGACCGTGCTGGCAGTGGTGATTGGCGGCACCGTCGGCACGCTGATCCGCTCGCGCTACGGCATCACCGAATGGCTGGACTTTTTGGTATTCGGCGTGACGCTGGGCAGCATCTACGCCCAGGTCGCGCTGGGCTACACCATGGTGTACGGCGTGCTGCGCCTGATCAACTTCGCGCATGGCGACATCATGATGACCGGTGCGTTCGCCGGCTTCTTCGTCGCTTCCGCAACCGACCGCACGGGCCTGCTGGCATCCAATCCGTTCCTGGCGATTCTGCTGACGCTGCTGGTGTCGGTCGCGGTCTCCACCACCATCGCGGTACTGACGGAACGGCTGGCTTATCGGTCCTTCCGTCACGTACGCGGTCTCGCGCCGCTGATTTGCGCCATCGGGGTGTCGTTCTTCCTGGAGCAGACGTTCCGGGGCATGTTCGGCAGCAGTATCAAGGCCTATCCGGACCTGCACTGGAAACCCGCGGATTTCGTCATTCACGGCTACCCAATTCCGAAGATCGACGTGCTGGTGGTGGTGTGTGCCGTCGTCTCGATGGCCGTGCTGTATGCGATCGTCCACCACACGCGCATGGGCACGGCAATGCGGGCGGTTTCCGAGGATACCGATACCGCCGCATTGATGGGCATCGACGTGAACCGGGTGGTGGTGTTCACCTTTGCACTCGGCGGGGCAATGGCTGGGATTGCCGGCGTGTTCTACGCGTTCGTGTTCAAGCAGGTCTATTTCTACATGGGGTTCACGCCGGGCATCAAAGCGTTCGGCGCCGCAGTGCTTGGCGGTATTGGCAACGTACCCGGTGCGATGATCGGCGGGTTCTTTCTCGGGATCGTGGAATCCGTCGGCCCGGCGCTGTTCTTTGACGGCATCGGCATCACTGCACCGTACCAGTTGCGCGACGTGATCGCGTTCACCTTGCTGATCATGGTGCTGATCTTCCGCCCCCATGGTCTGCTGGGCGAACGCCTGGCCAAGCAACGGGCGTAGGATGGTGTCAGTCCGGCACACACCGTCATGACCCGACTTCGCTCCGCGGCCTTCATCGGCCTTCTCTCGGGCATCATCGCTCTGCATCTGGCGGTCGTCGGGCTGCTGTCGATGCTGAACCAGCGCGCGATCATCGTCGGGACGCTGTCGTTGGGACATGGGACTCTGCTGGCGATCGGCCTCGGTGCCGGCGCCTTCACGGCGCGCCATCAGCTGCCGCGGTTGGCGACCGTGCTTCGCGCCGGACTCGCGGGCGCGATTGCGGCCGTGCCGTTGGCAGTGCTCGCGACGGTGATGCTGCACGTCAACCTGCGCTCGATGTTCATCGCGCTGTCGCCGGAGCTGCTGCACATGCTGACCTTCGGTCTTGCAGCGTCTCCAGGCCTGGCGCTGCTGATTATCGGAGGCGGCATTCTGGGCATGGCAGGCTGCCTTCTGTCCTGGGCACCAGTGCGGCTGCGGCATGCATTGGTCTGGGGTTGCAGCGCGTTCGTGATCGCCGGGGTATTCCAGGAACTCATCCAGATCATGCTGCAGGCCAATGACTGGACCCTCCCGATTCAGGACATGCTCTACACCTGGGACGGCCTGACGCCACAAGGCGCCGGCATACTGTTCTTGGGCGGCGTGCTGGCAGGCGGCGGATTCGAGCTGCTGCGTGCCCGGACTGCGCCACGCGGCGATGAACTGCCGCAGGCTGTGCGCCGCCGCCGTGCCATCAACATGGCGATCCTGCTGGCGGCTCTGATCGTCTTCCCACTGGTTGCCGGCAGCTATGTCGGCCAGGTCATGATGCTGGTCGGGCTCTACATCCTGATGGGCATGGGCCTCAATCTTGAGGTCGGGCTGGCCGGATTGCTGGATCTGGGGTTCGTCGCGTTCTTTGCCGTGGGCGCCTACACCACCGCCATCCTCACAGCCGACAGCTCCCACGCGCTGGCTTCCTATACCGCGCTTCCCAGCCTGACGATCTGGGAAGCCATGCCGATCTCCGTGCTGATGGCGGTGATTGTCGGCGTCGCGTTCGGCATGCCGGTGCTGGGGGTACGCGGCGACTATCTCGCCGTCGCCACCATGGGCCTGGGCGAGATCGTGCGCGTGCTGGTGGCCTCCGATTTCGCCGCGCCGTTGCTGGGCGGCGCGCAAGGGATCCTGCAGATCCCTCGTCCCGCCCTTGGCAGCGTGGTGCTGAACGATCCGGTCCAGCTCTTCTATGTCACCCTGGCCGCGTCCATGATCGCAGCATGGTTCGCGTGGCGATTGGAGAACTCGCGTCTCGGCCGCGCCTGGATGGCGTTGCGTGACGACGAAGACGTGGCGCAGGCGCTCGGCATCAATCTGGTGAAGGTGAAATTGCTCGCCTACGGGCTGGGAGCGGCGTTCGCCGGTCTGGCAGGATCGATCTTCGCCACCATGCTCGGTGCGATCTATCCCAGCAGTTTCCAGCTTCAGATCTCGATCAACGTCCTGGCGCTGATCATCGTCGGCGGCATGGGAAGCCTGCCGGGCGTCGTAGTCGGCGCCGCGGCGCTGATCGGCCTGCCCGAGTTGCTGCGCGAGTTCGGAGAGTACCGCTACCTGTTCTACGGTGCGGCGCTGGTGATCATGATGCGGATCCGTCCCGAAGGATTGTGGCCTTCGCCGACGCGCCGCCGCGAATTGCACGCGGATGACGCCGCGCCGGAAACGACAGGCACGTCGATCGCCATCGCCGCGGACTGATCGCGATGGCAGACGCGCCGATCCTGATCACCGAGAAGCTGGCCAAGCATTTCGGCGGCCTGCGCGCACTGGCAGACGTGGACCTGGCGGTGGCGCCGCAGACGATCCACAGCATCATCGGCCCAAACGGTGCCGGCAAGACCACATTGTTCAACCTGATCACGCAGAATCAGCAGGCGACGTCCGGTTCGGTGTTCTTCCGCGGCGAGCGGCTGGACGGTTACACACCGGATCGCGTCGCCGCCGCCGGCATCAGCCGCACCTATCAGAACATTCGTCTGTTCCGGAACATAACCGCGATTGAGAACCTGTTGGTGGGCATGCATCTGCATCTGCGCTCCACTTGGTGGGGTGCAGCGTTCAACACGCGCGCGACACGGCAGGATGAAGCGCGCGCACACGAGGAGGCGTCCCGTCTTCTTGCCTTCGTGGACCTGCGCGGACGCGGCGACATGCTGGCCCGCAATCTCGCCTACGGCGAGCAACGGCGACTGGAGATCGGTCGCGCTCTGGCGAGCAGGCCGAGCCTGCTGATGCTGGACGAACCCACCGCCGGGATGAACCCGCGTGAAACCTCCGACATGATGGATTTCATCCGCACGGTGCGCGACACATTCGGCCTTACCATCATCCTGATCGAGCACCAGATGCGCGTGGTGATGACGATGTCCGATCGGGTCAGCGTGTTGGATCATGGCGTGAAGATCGCCGAGGGCACACCGACCGAGGTGCAGTCCGATCCAGCGGTGATCGAGGCCTATCTTGGCACGCGCAAGGGTGTCCCCGCAGTGGCGCGTGGGCATGCGGCGGACCGTCTGTCGGGCGCGGCAGGGTGAACCATGGCGGCGCTGTTGGAAATCGACGACATCCATGTGTTCTACGACAAGATCCAGGCGCTGAAAGGCGTTTCGCTGGAGGTGCAGCAAGGGCAGATCGTCACGCTGGTGGGCGGCAACGGTGCCGGCAAATCCACCACACTGAAGACGGTTAGCGGATTGGTGCATCCACGGCACGGCGAGATCCGGTTGGCGGGCGAACGCCTGAATGAGCAGCCGGCGCATCGGATCGCAGCGCTGGGCGTGGTGCAGGTGCCAGAGGGGCGGCGTGTCTTCGGCCGGCTGACGGTGCGGGAGAATTTGGAAATGGGGGCGTTCGCGCGGCGTGACCGCGCGGGGATAGCGGAGGACAAGGATCGTATGGCTGCCCTGTTTCCGCGTTTGAAAGAACGGTGGAGCCAGATTGCCGGGACGCTCTCCGGCGGGGAACAGCAGATGGTGGCTACGGCGCGCGCGCTGATGGCACGCCCGCAGGTGCTGCTGATGGACGAGCCGAGCATGGGGCTCGCGCCGATGGTGGTGGAGCAGGTGTTCGAGACGATCGCGGCGATCAATGCGCAGGGCGTGACGATTCTGCTGGTGGAGCAGAATGCGCTGTTGGCGCTGTCGATTGCGGATAGTGGGTACGTGCTGGAGAGCGGGCGGATTATCTTGAGCGGGAAAGGTGCGGATCTGCTGGATGACGAGCGCGTGCAACGGGCGTATTTGGGGTAAAGGAGACCTCTCCCATGCTGACCGGAAGCGCATGCACCCAGCTGTCATTGCGAGCAGCGAAGCGACGCAGCAATCTCCAACCCGTTGGGCCGAGATAGAGCGGCTTGCCACGATCGGGATTGCTTCGTCGCTTCGCTTCTCGCAATGACACGCAGGTCGCCTGGTGTGCGTCGGTCCTTTGGCTGGTGGGCTTTAGCCTAATCCTGAAGATGGCCGCGCAGCGTCGTTCCGGAATACTCGCTTCGAAACAGCCGCCGCCGTTGCAGTTCAGGCACCACCGCGCGGCAGAATTGCTCGTACATTCCCGGCATCAGCGTCGGCGTCAGGATGAACCCGTCGCACGCCTCCGCCTCGAACAGCGCCTGCAACTGGTCCGCCACGCTCGTCGGCGAGCCCACGATCTGCGGGCACAGCTCGCTGGTGGCGAACCGGCGTGCCGCTTCTCCCAACGTCAACCCCTGTGCCTGCGTCCCTTGTAGCACCACATCGAGCGATCCACGCGATCCCGCCTCCATCTGCATGTCCGCCAGCGGCTGGTCCGGCGGAAAGCGCGACAGATCGACGCCGATATGACCCGACATCTGCGCCATGCCCGCTTCGGTCTGCACCAGTTCGTTTACGAAGGCCTGGCGCTCGCACGCAATCGTATCGGTTTCTCCGATGATCGGATCGACCGACGGCAGGATCACGCATTCCTCCGGCCGTCGTCCCTGCGCGGCCACGCGCTCTTTCACATCGCGATAGAACGCCTGCATATCCGCCTTGCTGTGCTGCAGCGTGAACACCAGTTCGCCCCAGCGCGCGGCAAAGTCCCGGCCACGCGGCGATGAGCCGGCCTGCATGATCACCGGCCGGCCTTGCGGCGAGCGCGGCACCGTCAGCGGGCCGCGGGACCTGATCCAGCGACCGTGATAGTTGACGTAGTGCACTTTGTCGGGATCGGCGTAGATCCCGCGCTGCTTGTCCAGCACCAGGGCGTCCGCGTCCCAGCTTTCCCACAGGCGACAGACCGCCTCGACGACTTCGTCGGCAAAGTCGTAACGAGATTCGCGTGGTGGCAATTGGTCGGCGCCGAAATTCTGCGCTTCGAGGTGCCCGTGCGACGCAACCACGTTCCAGGCCACACGGCCGCCGGAAAGCAGATCGAGCGTGCCCAGCGCGCGCGCCAGATGATAGGGCGGAAAGAAGGTGGCCGAGAGCGTCGCGCCCAATCCGATATGACTGGTGACCCGCGACATGATGGCGAGCAACGGCACGGGATCCAACAATCCCATCTGGCCGCCGCAGCGCAGGATGGAGGCGAAGTTACCGCCGTACAGATCATACAGCCCCAGGATATCGGCAAAGAACAGACTGTCGAATTTGCCGGCTTCCAACACGCGGGCGATGTGCTCGTGCCATTGTGGTGTAAAGACGGCGAGATCGGCTTCCGGATGCCGCCAGGCACCGTGGTGGTGCGCGGTCGGTCCCGCCAGGAGGAAGGCGACCAAGTGCATTCGGCGCGACTTGGGCATGGCCTACGGTGGGTTGCTGGTTAAGGCTACCAAACTACTCGCAATAAGCCCAGCGTGACAGCGGAAACCGGAGGCGTTCCCGGGGCAATTGCCGATCGCGTTCGGGGAGCCTGGTTACCGAACCCTCGACGCGCATCGGGGGAAGGCCGGGCGCGTGGGGCAGCGGTGGGATCTGTTAAAACGTCCTAATTAAGATCGTACCAGAAGATAAGGGGGTCTTCCCAGGGGTTCTGTTCATCCGCCATCGCCGAGGCGACCGTGGCGCCGGATATGACCGTTATGGCCAGAAGAGCGATTTTTATGATGCGCAGATAGGCGAGCATGCCATCCTCCCAATCTTGTGTTCGCGGGCCGCCGCTGCACGTCAGGCCTCCCGGTTATCGTTATTCGGGGCGTTCGAAAGCCCGCCCGCTGTGATGAATATCAGAGCCCCAGGTGCGCAACGGATGTGGCCGAGCGATGATCGCAACCGGGAGGGCGAATGTGGTCTTGGTGCCGGCATCGGCAACGGCAAGGGCGGGGCTGTAAGGGCAAGCTGCCCGAAGGCCACACCCACGGCGGCTGCGTGCTGTTGCGCTCCGTCCTCAAGGGAGACAGCGGCGCAGACATCGCCAAGACGGCGGCATATCGCAAGCGGGTCAAATTCCCTCTGTCACACATGGCCGATCCACCGGCCACAACCTGTGTTGACGCGGTTGACCTCGTGTTCGACAGCACGATCCCGTACGATCTGCACGATCTGCGTTACTTTCGATCTTGCGACCGCATCGTAGCGGCGGCACATCGAACGCCCCTCCTCAGCCAGCGAGCTGCCAGAGCTGGTTGTACGGGCTTGACGACTGCTGCTTGTAAGCGTCGAGGGGCATACCGTCGGTGACGGGGGAGCTGCCCCCCGAATATCGATCACGAGGGCGACACCACTCGGGTCCGTCTGGTCGCTCTGGATAGCGTAAGCGGTCATAATTGACATCTTCTTGCTGCCAGCCACCCTGGAAGCATCGCCGCAAGAGCCTAGGCTTGCGGAAACTTCCTGGTGGGTCTGTAAGCTAGGTCACACCACGTGCACTTTGTCGGCTAAACTCGTCCGAAATAGAGGACGCGTGAATTGTCCTGATGGCCGCAAGGGCGCGGGAAAGCGCGATGGGCGATAAGCCAAGCTGC
>JASHVB010000613.1 GCA_030039695.1 Acetobacteraceae bacterium | reverse complement strand
CTGTCCTGGTTCCCGATGCTGCTGCTGATCGGCGTCTGGGTGTTCTTCATGCGCCAGATGCAGGCTGGCGGCGGCCGTGCGATGGGCTTCGGCAAGTCGCGCGCACGCATGCTGACGGAGAAACAGGGTCGGGTGACGTTCGAAGACGTGGCCGGCATCGACGAGGCAAAGGGCGAGCTGCAAGAGATCGTCGAGTTCTTGAAAGACCCGCAGAAGTTCCAGCGCCTGGGCGGCAAGATCCCCAAGGGGGTGCTGCTCGTCGGACCGCCCGGCACCGGCAAGACCCTGCTCGCACGCGCGATTGCCGGTGAGGCGAACGTGCCGTTCTTCACCATCTCCGGCTCTGACTTCGTCGAAATGTTCGTGGGCGTCGGCGCGTCACGCGTGCGCGACATGTTCGAGCAAGGCAAAAAAAACGCACCCTGCATTATCTTCATTGATGAAATCGACGCGGTCGGTCGTCATCGTGGCGCCGGCCTCGGAGGCGGCAACGACGAACGCGAACAAACCCTCAATCAGATGCTGGTGGAGATGGACGGCTTCGAAAGCAACGAAGGCGTCATCCTGATCGCCGCCACCAACCGGCCCGACGTGCTGGACCCGGCGCTGCTGCGTCCCGGCCGGTTCGATCGCCAGGTGGTGGTGCCGAACCCGGACGTGAATGGCCGCGAGAAGATCCTGCGTGTGCATATGCGCAAAGTGCCGCTGGCCAGTGACGTCGATCCGAAGGTGATCGCCCGCGGCACGCCAGGCTTCTCCGGCGCCGACCTCGCGAACCTGGTGAACGAGGCAGCGCTGCTCGCCGCGCGGATGGGCAAGCGCGTTGTGGCAATGCTGGAGTTTGAGAACGCCAAGGACAAGGTGATGATGGGCAGCGAACGACGCTCGCTCGTCATGTCCGAGGCCGAGAAACGCATGACCGCCTATCACGAAGGCGGGCACGCGCTCTGCGCGATGCATGAGCCGGAGTGCGATCCGGTGCACAAGGCCACGATCATTCCGCGCGGCCGTGCTCTGGGGCTGGTGATGAGCCTGCCGGAAGGTGACCGCTATTCGAAGAGCAAGTCCAAACTACTGGCCGAGCTGACCATGGCGATGGGCGGCCGAGCGGCGGAGGAAATCATCTTTGGGCCCGACAAGGTGTCCAATGGTGCGGCCGGCGATATCAAGATGGCGACCGATCAGGCGCGGCGGATGATCACCGAGTGGGGCATGAGCGACAAGCTCGGCATGATCGCCTATGGCGACAACAGCCAGGAGGTGTTCCTGGGCCACTCGGTGACGCAGAACAAGAACGTCTCCGAGGCGACGGCGCGGGAGATCGATGCCGAGATCAAGGAGATCATCGACCGGGCCTACGTAAAGGCGAAGCGCATCCTCACTGAGAACATCGAGGAGCTGCATCGCCTGGCGCGCGGGCTGCTGGAGCATGAGACACTGTCCGGCGACGAGATCCGCACGGTGCTGCGCGGCGAGCCGGTGATCCGCAAGGTGGTAGACGAGCCGGCGCCGGAGAGCCGTCGTGCTTCTGTACCGACGGCCGGCCGGCCGGCCGCGCCGACGCCCCAGCCGGGCGGCCCTGCCCCGGCGCCGCAGCCCGGCTAGCCGGCCGATAATAACGGATTGCTCATCGACCTCGTGCCAATCGGGACGTACCCGTAACCGGCGCCGCGACGACGGTAACCCGCATCGTCGCTGCGACGCTGGGGGTCGCGTCGTCGTTGTCGCGGTGATGCGCCCTGTATGAACGGCTGCCGCCTGGGCATCGGTTCACTCTCCGGCAAGGGGAGATTCTTCTTTTTTGCCTGGCGCGCCGTAACGAGGTAATGCCATCGACGAGGTCGCGTCTCTCGCTCGGGCGTCGCGATGACACGATGGATGGACCAGACACAGCGTGGCTGACGATGCGGCACGGCGGCGCGATGGCAGCGCCACGACCTGGGCTGGCCTGTCGCTCGACCGCCCGCGTATCATGGGCGTGCTGAATGTCACGCCCGACAGCTTCAGCGACGGCGGTCGCTATTTCGATCCCAGCGCGGCGATCGCTGCCGGTCTGGCGATGGCCGAGGCCGGCGCGGACATCGTTGATGTCGGCGGCGAAAGCACACGTCCCGGTTCGCCACCCACGGTCCCGGATGAGGAGCGCCGACGGGTCCTTCCGGTGATCCAAGCGTTGTCGGCCGGTGGGGTGCGCGTGTCGATCGACACACGCAATGCCACCACAATGCAGGTCGCACTGGACGCTGGCGCGGCGATCGTCAACGACGTGTCGGCGCTGACGCACGACGCGCGGTCTGCCGCGGTCGTGGCGGCGGCGCGCTGTCCAGTCGTGCTGATGCACATGCGTGGCACGCCGGACAGCATGAACGCACAGGCCGTGTACTGCGACATCGCCGCCGAGGTGCGCGACGAACTGGCGGTACATGTCGCCGCCGCGGAAGCTGCGGGCATCGCACCTGAGGCGATCGCTGTTGACCCTGGCATCGGATTCGCCAAGCTGGCGGCGAATTCTGTCGAGCTGCTGCGCCGACTGCGAGAACTCACTTTGCTGAACCGCCCGATGGTGGTTGGCGTGTCGCGCAAGTCCTTTCTTGGACACATCGCTGGCGAGCCAGAGCCGCACCGCCGCCTGGCGGCATCGCTCGCCGCGGGATTGTTCGCGCTGGGCCAGGGGGCGCATGTGCTGCGGGTGCATGACGTGGCGGAAACACTGCAGGCATTGCGGGTTTGGCAGGCGCTAACCGGTTGAGCCCCCGCAGCGCTGGCAGCATACTCGCAGCCTCTCTCACAGAGCACGGACGCATAGTGAAGCCCGCAAACGACCTGCTGTCCGGCATCGGCACCACGATCTTCACCGTGATGTCGGCGCTGGCCGTGGAGCATAAGTCGATTAATCTCGGCCAGGGCTTCCCTGACACCGATGGCCCCGCGGATGTTGTGCAGGCCGCGGCCGACGCGCTGCATGACGGACGCAATCAGTATCCACCGATGCCCGGCCTGCCGGAGCTGCGCCAGGCCGTCGCCAGCGCCAACAAACGCTTCTATGGCCTCGACATCGATTGGGCGAGCGAAGTGGTGGTCACGTCCGGCGCCACAGAGGCGATCACTGCCTGCCTGATGGCGGTGCTGAACCGGGGCGACGAAGTGGTGCTGATCGAGCCGCTCTACGATACGTATCTTCCCGTCGTTCGCATGCTTGGCGCGATTCCGAAACTGGTGCGACTGGAACCGCCCGACTGGGCGCTCCCGCACGCGGCGCTCGCCGATGCGTTCGGGCCGAGAACCAAAGCAATCCTGCTAAACTCGCCGATGAACCCGTGCGGTAAAGTGTTTACCGCGGACGAGCTCGGCTTCGTGGCCGACCTGGTGCTGCGGCATGATGCTTATGCGATTTGCGATGAGGTCTACGAACACTTAACCTTCGGCCGCAAGCGCCATATCCCGCTGATGACACTGCCCGGCATGCGCGAGCGCTCCATGCGTATCGGCAGTGCGGGCAAGACGTTTTCATTGACCGGGTGGAAGGTCGGTTATGTCACGACATGTCCGGCGCTTGCGGCCAACGTCGCGAAGGCACATCAGAACCTGACCTTCACCACGGCGCCAAACTTGCAGCGTGCGGTCGCGATTGGGCTGGCGAAGGACGATGCGTATTTCGCCTCGCTGTCGCGCAATCTGGAGGCGAAGCGCGACCGGCTAGCGGACGGGCTTGCCGCGCTCGGATTGAAAGTGCTGCCGACCGACGGCAGCTATTTCATCACCACGGATTTCCGTCCGCTCGGCTTTAACGGCGACGACATTGCGTTCTGCCGCCATATCACAGAGCATGCAGGTGTCACGGCGATTCCGGTATCGGCATTTTACGACGCGCCGAACGCGCCGGATCACTACGCGCGGTTCGCGTTCTGCAAACGACTGGACGTGTTGGATGAGGCTGTTGTGCGGCTGAAGCGCCACTTCGGCGTGGCGTGAACCCGCCGGCTATTCCGGTGGCGGCAAATCACCCCAGTCCGTCAGGCCCATGCCCAGCGGCATTTGCGAGGTGTTGACGGCGCAAAAGTCCGGCGAGGTCTGGGTCTCGAAGCAGACTGGCGGGCTGAGGTCCGCGGCGAGGTGCATCGCGGCCAGCGCAGTTTGTCCGGTCAGATCGGTGCTCTCGGCACGCACCGACACCCCTCGCCGGTGGTGTACACCCCGCTGCCATGCTGTGGCGTCGACGCAGCGCAGGCAGTGCGAGAAAAGCCGGCGACGGTGTTGGTCCGCTCATGCGTGAAGATTGCCGGCGGATTGTCGAACGCCTCGCCG
>JASHVB010000612.1 GCA_030039695.1 Acetobacteraceae bacterium | reverse complement strand
ACTTGCCGATTGTGCTCGCTTCCGGCCTGTTCGATAAACCCGTCAGCGTGCCGTGGTGGGATGACCGTCCCCTCCGTCTGATCGAGTAATTCCGGCGCCGGATCGAGATGTCAGGTCAATTCCGGTCCGTGGTAATCCAGGCTAGGCGAATCGTGGGCACTTCAGTCAAGCGACCCATACCTCGAGGCGTACCAGGTCCACAATCTTTTAACCCGCTCGGCAGACGCGCAGTGATGAGTCGCGGTGTCGTCAACATGCAGAAAAAAGGAACGAGCCGTGCCCGACCAGCGTCCCGCCAACGTGCCTCTCGATTTTCGCATCGGCGCGGTCGGGTTAGCTCACATGGGCCGTGCGTTTGCCGCCAATCTTATCAAGGACCGCCGCAAACTCGTCAGAGGCTGGTCCGCGCTGATGGCATGGCATCTCATCACGCAACACGCATCTCTTCGTCATTGTCGGCCTAACGGCGACTCAAGCGCCGGGACTTGCCGCCGATCATTGCTGGACCCATCTGGCATATGCCCTGTCCCGCCGACGCAACAACGGTCCTGGTTGTCCCAGTCGAACTGCGTGCGGACTGATTCCCGAAGTTTCTTGAATGCCCGCACTTCGATCTGGCGGATACGCTCTCTGGAAAGCTGATAATGACGCGCCAGTTCCTCCAGCGTCGTCGGGGCGTCCTTCAAGCGACGCTCGGTCAGGATATGCCGCTCTCTCACGCTCAGAGTGCTAAGCGCGCAGGGCAGCAGAGCGGCTCGGGTGGATAGTTCGTCGCGGTCCGCAACCGCATCCTCCGGTCCCACGGTTTCGTCTGGCAGATTATCTTGCCACTCATCGTCGCCATCTTCCCGAATTGGCATATTGATGCTGACAACCGGCACGTGGAGGCGACGGTTCATTTGAATAACATCACGCTCCGACACCGCCAACTTGTGTGCGATGCTGGCTACCTGATCCGGCAGCAGGTCATCGTCATCGAGAATGTGCATCTGCGACTTGAGCCGACACAGATTGAAGAACAGTTTCTTTTCTGCTGCGGTGGTGCCCAGCTTTACCGGCGACCAGCAATGCAGGATGTGGTCCTGAATGGCCGCACGGACCCACCACCGGGCATAAGTAGCGAAACGGATACCACGCTCCGGGTCGAAATGCCGCACGGCCCGCATCAGGCCCAAGCTCCCTTCAGACACCAGATCGCCGACCGGGAGGCCATAACCTCGATATGTCATGGCGATCTTGGTGACCAGGCGGAGGTGAGCCGTGACAATCTTGTTTGCCGCTGCGACGTCAGCCTGATTGTGCCATCGACGTGACAGCTCCTGTTCATCTTCCCGCGACAATATTCGGAAAGCATGGATTTCCCGAAAGAATTTGCGCTCCAGAAAAGAACCGCGCGTTGTCGGGATCATGGATGGGTTTCTCCACTGATGGTTGAGAAGAAAACTTGGTGGGGTGCACGTCTGGTGGCGATGATTGCTGCGTATTTCATTGCTGTCTTCCTCGTGTCGGTACGATGCCAATGCACGGAGGCCGCTCGCAGCCTCGCCGAGCGCATGCACCGCTATCAGCCACAGCCGGGAAGCAGATGGCAACGGGAGAAAGTCTTTGTCCGAACACGCTGCATAATCAGCAAAACGCGCCTGTCCTCGGCTCCTCGTTTCCCATACGAAGCCGACTTGGCAATGTCGGCACGTCCTGATCGACGTGGAGCGCGAGGTCTGCATCGCTGCTACTTCCGCGAACCTTGTTCATGAATAAGGCGACAACCCCACGAGGCAGACCGGTGGCACTTCGGCCTGCTGACGCGGAATGAGCGTTCGAGACACCGCTCGAGCTAGAGTGGTTCGGGGTCAATGCATAGTAGGAAAAGGGGGTCTTCACGGAATCGAGTGGGTGGTTTTGGCGGATCATAGCGGCGGAAGCATGCAGGTGAGAACCTTGAGGCGAAGATATTCTTCGTGGCGGAGGCCGTAGGCACGGCGCTGAAGGACACGGATTTTGTTGTTGAGGCCCTCCACAAAGCCAAGCGAGACCTTGTTTTCGGGTTTGCAGTACGCAGCGATGCCGTCCCAGTGCCGATCGATCATATCGGCGAAGCGCTCGTAGGGTCCGAGGCGCTGCCATTTCAGGCTGGCGCGCCAGTTGTCGAAGAAGCGTCGTGCCCATCCCTCGCGCCCGTAATCCCATAGTTGGCCGAAGGACTCCTTAAGGACGTAGGCAGTGTTGAGGCGCTTGTTGGCGGCGAGCAGGATCTTGAGCGAGCGCTTGCCCTCCAGAGTGAGGTTTTCATGGCGCGACAGCAGATTGTACTTCTGGCCCTTGATGAAGCGCCGATCCTTGCCGCTCACGCGGGCGTATTCGGCCTTGCGCACCTTGTCGAGCGCCTCGCCGAGATGGCGCATCACGTGGAACTTGTCGAACAGGATTGCGGCTTGGGGCGCTTTGTCCTTCGCGGCGTTGCGGAACGGCTTCCACATGTCCATCACGGCAAGCTTGATTTTACGGCTCTTCTTTGGGCCCAGCCAATCATAGAACACTGCCATGCTCGCCTCGGAACGATCTGTGCCGCCGAACCAAATCGGCCGCTTGCGATCCAGGTCGCTGACCACGATGCGGTAGCTGTGGCCCTTGCGGACCGAGATCTCGTCGATGCCGATCGCTCGCGGACCAGGCGTGCCGGCTCGCTTAAGCTGAGCCCGCATGTATTGCATCTCCAGCGTCTTGACCGTGTCCCAGTGGAGATTGAGTTCCTTGGCGATATCGCGGATCGATGCCTGCCGGCAGCGGCGGCCGACATAGAACGCAAAGCGTTTGGTGAAATGTGGATTGTCCGCCAGAAAATCCAGCCGTTCGCGCTTCACGGTGCCGCAGCTGCGGCACGCGATGCGCCGCACTTCGAGTTCCAGAACAATCCGAAATCCCGCGCTCGGCAAGTCGCGAACCAGCCGCATCCGCCGGTCGTACCACCCCGTCTGAACCCGTCCACAACAATCGCAAACCGTTTTTTTGAGCGCCGATCGAGCCGTACGATCCGTACATTCGGGTCACCGAAGACACCGCGTACCGTCGCTCTCGCTCGAAATCCCGCGAATGAATATCCATCCGACAGCCGCCGCTGTCGCTTCCCTGATTTGGCCATCCCTCAGCGTGCCAAACTCAGGCGATTCGCGAAGCCCAGGAAAACCACTATCCACAGGCATTTCCGCCGCTATGATCCCTCAAAACCACCCACTCGATTCCGTGAAGACCCAGAAAAATAATTGGTTCCCGGATCGGCGTCCCGCACAGGTCCTTGCACACATTTGGTGGGGCGGAACCGAGGCCGGCGGTTTCCCCAACGGCTGGTGGGACCATGACG
>JASHVB010000611.1 GCA_030039695.1 Acetobacteraceae bacterium | reverse complement strand
TTCGGCATCAGGTTGAAAGCCCGGATATGTCCCCGGCGCGAATCATTGATGTACAGCACGGATTCGTCAGGTGAAAACGCGAGACCATTGGGCACTACGAAGTCGCCGATGAGCAAGGTCAACGTGCCCAGATCAGGCGTGACACGATAGACTCCCGAAAAGCTCAGGTCCCACTGTTCGGGTGCCGCCGGGCTGGTCCAAGGATCCGTGAAGTAGATGCAGCCATCGGATTTCACTACGACATCATTCGGCCGATTGAGCTGCCTTCCCTGGAAACTGTTCGCGACAACTGTAAGACTGCCGTCGAGTTCCTGCCTCGTTACCCGGCGGGAGTCATGCTCACAGGCAAGCAGACGGCCCTGAAGATCCCGAGTCAGACCGTTGGCTCGGTTCGTTGGCTCCTGGAACAGAGAGACACCAGTGCCGGGTAGATACTTCATGCGCTTGTTGTTGTGGATGTCGCTGAACAGCAGGTAGCCGCCTTCCGTCCACCAGACCGGCCCTTCCGCCGGACCCTGCGGTCCGCCAAACCCATCCGCCAGATGTCGAATTGGCTCTGATGGGGAGATGATCCTTTCCAGTGCCGGATCCAACCGCTCGATCCGCGTGGGCGCCTGGTCGCGAGTGTCACCCGACATGACGAGATCTCCTATCGTTATGGCATCCGAACGCAAACCGGGGCGCGACGCCTTTCTGTGCCTCCGTGGCGCCCCTTCCCGATCTGTCGCCATCGGCGAGGAGTTCAGGCCATCGCCGGGGGGCTCACCGCCGCGATAGAGAGTTAGGCACGGCAAAATCAGTCAGACAAGCGCGGCCGCTTGCGACGGTGGACGGTGAGCGATGGTGTAACCGTAGAAACTGTTGCACTGCATTTGTTACGAGTCCGCTCGTCGCCGGCATTTGTGCCCACGCCGCGCGTCAGTGGGCGCCAGTGGCGAGGCAGGTCGCTGACCGCGTTCACCTATTGCAGGACTTCCGCGAGACCCTCGAGCGACAGCTTGGCCGCTTCGAGGCGCCGATCTTGGATCCTCTGCTTGAGGACAGAACCGATCAGGCGTCGTCGGCGCCGTCGATCAGGGCAACATCGGCTTGTGCATCTGACACCATAACACAAAGCGCTTGATGGGGCGTGGACGCCAGGCCGAACGCGAAGAACTGTTCGATGAGATCAGAGCATTCTTTGAATGAGGCAGCGCCCTCAGGGAGATCGCCCGTAAGCTCGGTCTGGGTCGACGCCGCATCGAACGCTGGGTTCGTCGCATCGATTTGTGGGAGCTGACCACGATGGCTCGAAAGCCTTGTACGCCGGCAGGCGCGATAATTCCCGGATCGCGGTCACCGTCGCCAGGTCGATTTACCCGCTTCGATACCAGCCATTCGCGCAAGCGGGATACAACCACCAATCGCAATCACAACGATTGCCAGTATGGCGATCGCGATTGAGATCACGCAGGCTTGGCGCAGCGTATCGATGTTGACCGAGTTCCAATCGGCAAGTCCGATTTGCTGCGCACCGGCGACAAGCGGGACGACCAGGCAGATTGCAAGCAGCCCCGCAAGCCATGGAAGCGGCTTAGCGCCCCGGCCGGTCACTTCGCCATTTCAACGAGAGCCCGGACTTTGGCCAGCACACGGCTCGCGTCGCCGGTCAATGTCGGCTTTTGCACCGTAAGCCCGTGCTGCTTCACGAGATCCTGCCCCTCCGGGCCAAGCAAGAATGTCAGAAACTGTTCTGCGCCAGTTGGATTGGGGGCGTCACGCAAGATGGTCATGATGTACGATGCCTTGGGCGCGGCAGCCGTTGGCAGGACGATAGCTGGGATCTTCGCGTCGGAGGTTTCGGTCGAGTAGAAGAATCCGACGTCGAGCTGTCCGGATTGCAGGCGCCCGACGAGACGCTGGATCAGGTTTACCAACAACCATAGCGTCTCGCACGAGTGTGCAAGGGGATTAAGCTGCGCGTGCGATGCGCCTTGTCCGTCAGGCCCGAAACTAGGGTCACCTGGCTCGCTGGCACTCCACGCCAACTAGCCGGCACCGAATCCCGGTGCGGTTTGTACGGTGGGGATCGCTGGTTGGCGTTTTGCTTTGGGCGCTGACACGTTCGGGTCAACCGCGATGTAGCGCGCCGGCGGCAGGTTGTCCGGGTTGCGTTGGAACGTGGCCGCGTGTGCGAGCAGGGTACGGTCTTCCGGGGATAGACGGGCAGCTTCACGCAGATGGTCGGTCCAGCTTTCCATCGACCAGACCTCCAGCCAATCGTCGGGGTGTGCCACGTCCTCATAGATCTGCCAGAACACCGCGCCAGACCGTCCGCGCACATGACGCACTTGGCCGATGATGCCAAGGAATGCGGCGCGCTGCCCGACCGGCACACGATAGTGCATCGTCTCCATGACCTGGCCCCGGGCATGGCGCAGCATGCGCACCAGTTCTGGCGCAGGTGCTTCCGGAACCGACATCGGGGCCACGGCCGGTGCAGCATGAACCGCCCGTTGCTCGTCGATGCTGAACTCGCGCACTGCGATCGCGAGCACCATGCCGAGCGCTGCTGCCATCAGCAGCGCCTCGCGCAGGCCGATGAGCCCGCCTAGCGCACCCCACGCAAATGAACCAAGCGTCAGCGCGCCGTTCTGTGCCAACTGGTAGATCGCGAGCGAGCGTGCCCGCACCCAGGGCGGGCAGACGATCTGCGCCGCCGCCTGGATCGTCGCGTAGGCCGAGGTCCAGCCGACGCCGAATAACAGCATCCCGCCGGCCGCCATCAACCAGTGGTGCGCGACGCCGACCAGGGCGATGCCGGCACAGGAAAACAGTGTGCAGCCGATGACCACGCCGCCTCGCGTTAGCTTGCCGCGCACCAAGGGCAACAGCATGCCCGAAGTGACTCCGCCGACGCCCATCATGCCCAGGATGAAGCCGTACATACCGGGGCCGAGGCCGAGGTCCCGGCGCACGATCAGCGGCAGAAGCGCCCAGGGCGCGGCACAAGGCAGCGAATAGGCGATGGTGCGCCACATGGCGTTGCGGATCGCCGGCGTATTGCGAACGAAGCGCACACCGGCGCGCATTGCCGACAGGAGATGCTCACGCGGCAAGCCAGTGAAGCGGCGATTGCGGTGCCAAACCACCAGCGCGGCGATAACAGCCAGGATCGACGCGGCGTAGAGACTGAACGCAAAGCCAGTCCCGCCGAGCAGGATCAGAAAGCCGGCCAACGCGGGGCCTATCGCTCGGGTCAGATTGAAGCCGATGCCGTTGAGTGCGATCGCCTGAACGAGGTCCTCGCGAGGAACGAGTTCGGGGACAATGGCGCTCCAGGCTGGAGCGGTCAGCGCCGAGCCAATGCCGATCACGAAGGTCAGCGCCAGTAGCAGCGGCGCACTCATCGCGTGCGCCAGCGTCAGGGCGGCCAGCGTGATGGCGGCGAGGACGGTCCAGATCTGCGCACCGAGCAGGAAGACGCGGCGGTCGACGATGTCGGCGAGAGCGCCACCAGGAAGAGCGAGCAGGAAGACCGGCATGATCGTGGCTGCCTGCACCATGGCGACCATCAAGGGGCGTGGCGCGAGACTGGTCATCAGCCAGCCGGCGCCGGTGTTCTGCAGCCAGGTGCCGAGCCAGGCGATGACGCTGGCGAACCAAAGGCTCCGAAATTGGGAATGGCGCAAGGGGAGCAGTGCGGGGGGAAGGCGGAGCATGGGGTGTCGGGACCGATCCGTGATGGGGGCGCGCGGCATAGCGCCGACTCTGAGCATTTCGGTGGCAATATAGCACAAAAGTCCCGTGTGGTACGCGCGGCATGAGGTCAATGAATATCTCCGAAGCCGGAGCGCACGGCTTGTCGATTATGCCGCGCGATATCGTGCTGGCCGGCACGTCGGAACGCCAGTCACTGAAGGCACCGCCAATTTCCTAGTCAACCGACGAATGAACAAGTTGCAGCAGATGCGCGTGATCCCTACTTTCCGGACACTCCCCATGCGCGCGGAGACAGGCCCAGATCACGCTCAGAAAGCCGCTACAACCGCCGGCGGCTCGGGGCAGAATGGCCGCAGGAAAAGGGCAGGCCAGGGGGTTGCGGGCTGTGCTATCATGGTAGCCATGGATCGCGATGCCGCCATAGCCCGCCTCGGGCGCACGAAGCCGAGCTGCAGCAGCTTGGCGTGCGGCACCTGTTTCTGTTTGGCTCCACGGCCCGCAACGAGGCGGCGGCGGACTCCGATGTCGATCTGTTTTTCGACTACGAGCGCGGCAAGCTTGGCCTATACGAGCTGATGGACGTGAAGGAAGCCGCCGCGCGGATCCTCGGCCGCAAGACTGACATCATGACGCGCGACAGCCTGCACAAAATCCCGCGGCACAAGATCGAGGCCGACGCGCTGCAGATATTTTGACGCCCGCACGTTCGCCGATACCGCGTCTGACGGACATCATCGAAGCCATCGCGCTGATCCGCGTTGAGATGCAGGGCGTCACGCTCGAAGCCTTTGCGGCCGACATTCGCAAGCGTTGGCTGATCGAACGCGGCGTGGAAATCATCTCCGAGGCCAGTCGCCGTCTGCTGGATGCCCTGAAAGCGCGGCACCCGGAAATTCCGTGACCGAAGGTCGCCGGAATCGGCAACGTGCTGCGCCACGATTACGAAGACGTCGCTGCTCCCGTCATGTGGAAGCTGGCGCATGACGACCTCCCGGTGCTGGAAGCGGTCTGCCGCGGCGAGCTGGCGACAGCGCAAGCGGACGGGTCGTAGTGCCCGCCCAGGGCAATCGCATTTCAGAACGATGCTAGCAAAAGCGTGAGGTAGGCGTCCCAGCCGGCCCGCTTGAGTTTGCCACGCAGTGAGCCTTTGGCAGGATCCTTCTGCACCACGTTGATCGCCATGCGGCGCAACATCGCCAGATTATGCGGGGTGTTGCCCATGCGGCGGTGGTCTTGATCCTCGCTCATCACCACATCCCGTCGCCAGCGTAGTTGGTTCTCCACGTCGAATCGGATGTTGTTCCCGAGGGAAGTGTTTGGCGACTTCGAGGCGCCACCGACGGTGGCAACTTCGCGGGTCACGAATGGGACTACAAGCACGATGTCACGTCTTGCTCAACCACCTCAACACGATAGCAATAGGTGTACAGCAACACTTATACGGCGACTACCTTGCCTACGATCACGCAAATGCGATCGTCCAGCATTGGTTCAAGGAGCTGTTGAATGATGGAACCGCCAAGGCGTCCGCCATTGATGCACACGACTATGACCGCCCCTGCAAGTTAGCATCGTGCTGGTTGTCATGTTGCCGCTCTTCGATGGAGAAAAGCGCCGGTTCGGACCGGTACTGCGGTTGGCCGACCAGTGCGGCCCGAGGTTGAGCCAGATCCTGGCGATGGCCGATTGTGCAATGCCCGGCTGTATCCCGAATTGACCGAAGTGGAACGACGTTGCTTGGCAGTGAGGCGACAAACAAGACGATACAGACACAAAGTAAGACGATGTCTTTGTACAAGAATTCCCCGGTTAGATTCCACGCTATTGGGTCTGCGGATATGCTCCATTTGACAGCACCGGGCGTCGAAAAGAAAAACGACCA
This sequence comes from Acetobacteraceae bacterium, assembly GCA_030039695.1. Next base: position 1,983 of record JASHVB010000611.1, on the reverse strand, counting down.
CGTGATCGCGAATGTGCCGATTCCCATCAATGACCCGACCGCCGATAAAATTGGCACAAACGCACCGGCAGTGAGAAGTGCGGCCGTTGTCAACTCTATAACACCGAGTAGATCGGCCTCGCCTCTGATCCCGAACACAGACAGCCACCAAATGAACGGACTGTTGGAAATGTATAATGCAATGCCATGTGCAGACTGGGCTGTGAACTTCTGTATGCCAAACGATATAAAGATCAGAACCATCACCCATCGTAGAATACCGAGTGGCCAGTACAGCCCTTGGCCTCTTTCGGAAACATGAAACTCACTGATCATGATGTTCTTCTCCGTTACCTGTCTTACCACTGGACAAAGCGCGGCGAGCGTTCGAACCAGCACTCGCTATGAGAGAAGCGCGAGTTATGAAGCGGTGTCATCACGACTGGCGAACCGACCACCCCCCCCCTGTTTCAAACGCGAAAAGAGCGTCGGCGCCAGCCCGCGTGCCGCTGACGGTGTGAGGTTCATCGTATGTCTCTCCTGTTCAGTTGTTCCCGGCGCCGCGCGCTCGGGTGCTCGGTCATTGGGTCTCTTTGAAAATCATTATAATGCCGCTTGCCCTCTGAGCGCTTCGCCCACAAATAAAATCGGCTTTAATCTCTCTGATGTCGTGGGCCGACCAACGCAATCCGGCAACCAGGATTCGCATCGCCGATGCGGACCGTCATTTCGTGTAACCCGGCGACAGCCGCAACGAGCGCCAGGCCAAGCCCGCTCCCCGGCGCATTGCGGCTTTGCTCTGCCCGATAGAAGCGGCGCAGGACAGCTTCGCGCTGATCGGCCGGGATTCCCGGACCGGTGTCTGAAACTTCGATTCCCTGGATCCAGTCTTCGGCAAAGACTCGCACGTCGACTCGTCCGCCGGGTGGCGTAAACTTTAAAGCATTATCCACCAGGTTGCTGAGCGCCTCGAACAGCAGGTTGCGATCTCCCTGCATTGGTACGCTGGGACCACCTGTCATCCGTAGTGCCACTTCCTTTTGCTCGGCCATCGGCTCATGGAATTCCACGACATCGGCGCTGACCTGCGTCAGGTCGATCGCAGCAAAGCCCGCACGCCGAGCGCCGCTTTCCGCCTCGGCAATGCGCAGCATTGCTGCGAATGTCTTCAGCAGTCCGCGGATTTCCTGCGTAGCTTCATCGACTGCTGCGGCGTAATCGTCCATCGACCCGGCACGGCGACGCACACGCTCCAGCCCGGCGAGCAGCCGCGTCAATGGGGTGCGCATGTCGTGCGCTATATTGTCGCAGACGCTTTTCACTTCCAGCATCAGGCGCTCTATCTCGCCCAGCATGAAGTTGATCTCATATGCCAGCCGGTCGAGGTCACTGTAACCATCACGTGTCGGCAGGCGCTCGGACAGATCGCCGCTGATGATGCGCCGAACAGCCATTGTGATTCCGTCGATGTGGCGAACCGCGCTGGCACCGGCCGCAGCCGCCCCGACCAGGCCAAGGACGACGGTCGCCACGCCTCCCCAGAGGCATGATTGCAGGAGCAATCTGCGGAAGACCCGGGCGTTCGTCATGTCCAGCGCAACCAGCAGCCGCTGCCCACCAGGAAAATTGCGTGCCGCGCCGCGGTAAGGCACGGTTCGGCCATCGCGCCGCAGCGTGAAGGCGAAAGGCCGATTCGCCGGTTCGGCCAGAATTTGGATTTGCGGTGGGCCAATATGGCTACCGGCCAGATATTCGCCGCCCAAGCCAAACAGAGTGTGGGGCCGCTGCCAATACGGATCCATGGCCACCTGCGCGGCAACCAAGCGGCGCAGTTCGGCCTCATCCATGCCGTCGAACGCCGTCAACTCCATCATCAGCGCTTCGTCCGCGCGCCGGGCCAGGTAGTTCCGCGTCTGCACGTAGAGGAACCCGCACAGCAGCGTTGCCGCCGTGCCGAACAGCAGCAAGAAAAGTACCGCCAGGCGAAAGCTGGTGGTGCGGCGC
>JASHVB010000610.1 GCA_030039695.1 Acetobacteraceae bacterium | reverse complement strand
GGCTACATCCTTTTCTGTCAGGCCGCCGGCATCATGTGTCGACAGTTCGATACGCACCGTGTTCCACACATTCGACCAGTCGGGATGGTGATTGTGCTGCTCCGCAAGTAGGGCCACGCGGGACATGAAGCCCCAGGCCTCGCTGAAGTCGCGGAAACGCAGCTCACGGCGGATCGCGTCACGCCCATGCGCGACTTCCCAGGCGGGCAGCATCGCGGCCAGCCCCGCTCGTTCGGCGTCGCTCAAACGCTGCACCATGACTTCCTCCCTGCCCTGCCAGCTTGACCCGGCGGCGGCCGCGTCACACCCGACGCCGCGTGAGCGTGCCACGCAAGCACACGGTCGTTGGACCGCCTTCCAGTCTCGATGATATCACGGTGTTGGCAGAACGTGCACTCGGATCTACCCGCCACGGCCGGCACGCCACGTTTTGAACGTTGGCATCGGTATTGAGGAGCGACGGGAGCAACCAACGTTCGATGGCTTGGGGACCGAATCCGTGTAGGCGCTGCCCGGTCTCAACCACACACCGCCCAGCGAAACGCAGCGTCAATGACGTCGTGCGCCAGCCGGACCTGATTTCGCTCAACCGCCAGCCAATTCCGCTGGTGTGGACCTGACGAAGCGAAGACCACCAACGGCCGTTTCATTGTGTGGGGTGCTTGAGATCGCACATCATTTCGGCTTCAGCGATGCGGATATCGACGCAATCGAACGCCAGGGGGGTTGGCCGGGCGTCATCGTCCCCTCACGGCAACGCGCAGGATCGTCAGTGCGATGCGCCAGGCCGCGCGCAGGCTGACGCGCAACGATCCGGCGACTTTCGATGTTCCACCGGCGCGGCAACGGTACGGCATTGGCAGTTCCAGTATGCGCAGGCCGGCGCGCGCGGCCTTCATCTGCATCTCGATATTCCAGCCGTAAGTGGTTTCCCGCATGTCGAGCCGGATCAATGCATCGCGGCGAATCGCACGGAAGGCGCACATGTCGGTGTACTGCACGCCGTACAGGGCCGACATGATCCAGCCGGCGATGCGACCGGCCAGCAGCTGGTGCCACAGCATCGACCCGGGCTCGCGTTCGCCGCGCACGCGCGAGGCAATGACGAAGTCGTGCGTTCCGGCCTGGATCGGTGCAATCAGCCGTGCCGCGAGGTCGGCGCGGTCGGCGCCGTCGCCGTCGAGAAATAACATGATGGTCGAGTCGGGGGCAGCTGCGGCAGCGCCAGCGGCGCAGGCGCGGCCGTAGCCGCCTTCGGTCAGGGAGACGATGCGGGCGCCGGCGGATTGCGCGATCGTTGGCGTGTTGTCGCGGCTTCCGCCGTCAGCAACGATAACCTCGCAGATGATGTCGCGGGGGAGCCCGGCGATCACGCCGGCAATGGTTTCCGCTTCGTTGAGAGTGGGGATGACGGCGCTCGCCATGGGGGGGTGCGCGGCGGTCGGCTCGTCACCGTCCACGCTATCGTGCCTCGATCTCATCCGCGAAGCGGGAGAGATTTTGTTGCTCACAGGCTCCAGCGCAGGCCGCAGTTCGCACATGGCGTCGGCGGCTTGTCGCTCAGCAGCTCGCCACGGAATTGCTGATACGAGGCACTGTTCCAGATCTCGCGCAGCGCCTGCTGACTGGCGTCTCCGAGCGTGTAAGTCGCGTAGCCGCGGGCAGAGAACGGCGCGATGCAGCACGGCAGCGCGTGTCCGTGCGCTGTGAAATACATCAGCGACCATGGACGGCGGCAGGCCGACCAGGGCTGTGGGTCGTCCTGACGTTTCAGGCTCAGGCCGGGCTCTGTTGCGCCGGACGCATCGAGCGCGATGCCGAGATCGCGGGCAAGTAACGTGGCGTCCTCGATCGCCCGCGATTCCTCAGCGCGCAGGCGTTCGAACAATGACGATTCGGCGCGCGCCAGTCCGTAGCCGGGGTCGTCGAACACCAGGCGTTGCAGGTGGACTTCGCGCACGTCCATCGTATCGGCCAGACGCACGAAGGCAGGAAGCTGCTCGATCGTCTCCTTCAACCCGGTCAGCCATAGCGACACGCGCGGTCTCGTCGCGCCCGTTTCGCGTTGCAGCGCAGTGAACTCACGCACGTTGCGCACGATGCGGTCGAAGAAATTCTTGCCGCGCACGGCGATAAACGATGTCGCGTCGGCGGCATCCAATGACACGCGCAGCTCGTCCAGGTCGGTGTCGATGAGCGGCTGCCGCCGCTTCGACCCCAGCAGCGTGCCGTTGGTGTTGAACAAGACGTAGATACCACGATCCTTCAGATAACGGATCATGCGCGGCAGCGACTTCACCAGCATCGGTTCGCCCACACCGTGCAAGACGACGCGCGCCACGTTCGACGCCTGGTCGACGATGCGCGTGAATAACTCCCAGCTCATGTCGGCGGGCGGCTCAAGCGCCTCGAACGTGCGCGGGCAGGTTTCGCACAGCAGGTTGCAGCGGTTGGTGACCTCGAGATACAGGCACACGGGGGGCGCCGCGGCGATGGTGTCGCGTTGCTGCACGGCCTCGAAATAGCGATGCGGATCCTTCAGTGCGCTTGCGCTCATCCAGGCTCCTCCAATGCGCTCGTTGCGACCGATCTCGTGTGGATGCGGGCTTTGTAAAGGTCACGCAAGGCGAGAATTCCGGCCGGACCATACACGGTAAGCGGAACGATCAGGTATTCCACCGAACCATGCGCCAACAGTGGTGCGGCGGCCAGCAGCCACAGCACGCTGGCGAGCGGCGTCAGGCAGACCAGCGGCGCCAGCCAGCCGAAATACCACGGATAATGCGGCGAGATCGCGACCAGCAGGACGGTGCCGAGAATTGCTGCGCGCCGGGCCTGGCATTCAATGCGGTATGGTCGGGACGCGGGCGAAGCACCGCCGAAGGCGAAACGGGCTGACAGCGCGACGAGCACGGCAAGGATGCCGACGAAATAGGCCTTGGCCGCCCATTGCGGCAGCGAGACGAAACGAGCAACGACGTCGAGCAGAAAAATGCCATGGCCGTTGCGTAGACCCTCCTCGACCGTGTAGCCGTGGAGGAAGCCAAACACACCCCGACCGACCCCGAGATAAGGCAGGTACAGCGCGATGCCCGTCGCGACGAAAACGAGCAGTAGCTGCCATCGGCCCGGACGCCAGAACACGGGCAGGACCGCGCCTGGCAGAAACTTGGTGAAGGTTGCGGCGGCGAGCGCGATGCCGAGCGGACCGCGGCGGCCGCGCGCGGACAGCAGCAATGCAAGCGCCAGCAATCCCGCCGCAACGGCGTCGATATGGCCATTGCCGGCGAATTCCCATACGGATAAGGGCAGCCACGCATAGATCAGCAGTTCGGCTGGGTTTCGGTCGGTCAGACGCAACAGCGCGGCGATGCAGCCAATAGCCAGCACATCGAAGCCGACCATCACCGCCTTCATGCCGTAGACGCCAGGGGCGAGGACGGCGGCGGCTGCGAAGATTGCCTCGGCGGTGGGGGGATAGATGGTGTGCGCGTAGCTCGCCCTGTTGATATTCGGAAAGACCACCTTGTCACGCAGGACCGCGAGCTGTGCTGCGTCAGGAATGTAGCGGTACGGGTTGATGCCCGCGCGCTGCGTGCGGCCATCCCACACGTAACGGTAGATGTCGGTAGACTGCGGCGGCGTGGCGAATGCGATGATGCGCATCGAGGCGGCGACAACAAGTACGATCCAGATTGCCCCGCGCGGTGGTTTGCCGCGTCGCACAAGTACTACGGCCAACAGCCATAATGCGCTGGCGATGCAGATCGTGGTCATGAACCAAACGGTCTCTGCGGGCGGCGACAGCAGCAGCACGGCGGCGCCGCCGGCCGTCAGCATCACAAGTGCGAACCCGATCACGAAGAGCCACCGCGAGCGCGATTGGCCCTGCTCTCTCATCGCCCGGTGGATTCGATAACACGGCGGCTGGCACGGTGATGCGCGTGGCAGATGGCCACCGCCAGCGCATCGGCTGCATCTGCACGGCGGATCACGGCACCGGGCAGCAGGTGGCGCACCATCGTCTGCACCTGGATCTTGTCGGCGCCGCCGGTCCCCACCACGGCGAGCTTTACCGACTTCGCGGCATACTCCGCGACCGGAATACCGGCCAGTGCCGGCGCAAGCAGTGCGACACCTCGGGCGTAACCGAGCTTCAGCGTCGCGGTGCCATTGCGGTTGACGTAACTTTCCTCGACGGCGGCTTCGTCGGGCCGGTGTTCCTCCAGCAATGCCGCCAATGCGTCGTGCAGCGCACGCAGCCGCTCCGGAACGGAGGTTGCGGCGTCAGTGGGGATAACCCCATCGGCACGGTGACGCAGCCGGTTGCCGTCGGCCTCGATCAGGCCCCAACCGGTGAAACGCAGGCCAGGATCGAGACCCAGCAGCCGAACCATGCATTGCGACTCGGGTGGTGATTCGGTCGCGGACTATACCCGAGTTCAGCCAGGCAGATGGAGCGGTGCATCGGTCCTCGCTTGCAGCTCGTCCAGCGTCACGCCGGGCGCCATGTCGATTACGACGAAGCCATGCCCGGCGATATCGAGCACGGCGAGGTTGGTGTAGACGCGCTTCACCGCGCCAACCGCGGTCAGCGGATACGAGCATTTGCGCACCAGCTTCGGCGATCCGTCCTTCGTGGTGTGCTCCATCATCACCCACAGGCGCTTCGCACCGGCGGCCAAGTCCATCGCACCGCCGACCGCCGGCGCGGTGTCGTTCTCACTGGTGGCCCAGTTGGCGATGTCGCCATTGTCGGCCACCTGGAACGCGCCCAGCACGCACAGGTCCAGATGCCCGCCGCGAATCATCGCGAAGCTGTCACTGTGATGGCAGAAGCTACCGCCGGCGCGCAGCGTCACGTATTGCTTGCCGGCGTTGATCAGCCAGGGGTCGATATCGTCTTTTTCGGGCGCGGGACCCATGCCGAGGACGCCGTTCTCGGAATGAAAGATGACCTCGCGCTCGAGCGGCACGTGGTCGGCGACGGCGGTGGGAATGCCGATGCCGAGATTCACATACCAGCCCTCGGGGATGTCGTTGGCGACACGGGCGGCCATCTGGGAGCGGCTGAGCGGCTTGATGTTGGAGACGGCGGTGTCGGGCATGACGGTTTCTCCCGATCGTGGATACCTTGGGCGTTCCCGGTCGGTTTAGCGTGGATTGCCGGAGCGGCCAACCGCCGCAAAAGCGTCACGTCCGGCGGGCTACGCACCCCCTGACGGGACGTTGTTTCGGCGCTACTGTACCGGCCGTGCTGACCGACCTGCCGAACATTCTGACACTGTCGCGCATCGCCGCCATTCCGCTGCTGGTGGTCCTGGTGGCATTGCGCCTTCCGGCAGCCGACCTGGCCGCCTGTATCGTGTTCTCCGCGGCGGCCATCACCGATTACTACGACGGCAAGCTGGCACGCAGCCGGCGACAGCAATCCGACCTCGGCCGCATGCTCGATCCAATCGCCGACAAGCTGCTGGTCGGCGCCGCGTTGATGATGCTGGTCGGTCAGCAGCGCCTGTCCGAATTCGGCCTGTTCCCGGCCATCATCATCATGCTGCGCGAGATACTGGTCAGTGGCCTGCGCGAGTACCTGGCGGGGATCCGCATCGGCCTGCCGGTCACGCGGCTGGCAAAATGGAAGACCGGATTCCAGATGGGCGCATTGGGCACGCTGCTCGCCGGCGACAGCTCGGCGCGACTGCTGTATCTGTCTTTCCTGCCGGTCTCGATCATCGGCGAGGCAATGCTGTGGGTCACCGCGATGCTGACGCTGTGGACCGGGTGGGACTACCTCACGGCCGGCCTGCACCACGCGGTCGGGCCACAGCCGAACACACTGCCGAAGCGTCAGCTCCCTTCGTGAAGGCGCTGGGGGTTGTCGGCTGGTCGGGCAGCGGCAAGACCACGCTGCTGACCGCGATGCTGCCGCTGCTGCGGGCGCGCGGCTTGTCCGTGTCCACGGTGAAGCACACGCATCACGGGTTCGACATGGACCGTTCGGGCAAGGATACGTTCCGCCACCGCGAGGCTGGTGCCCACGAGGTCCTGGTCGCCTCCGGCGCCCGCTGGGCGCTGCTGCACGAGGTCGCCGGGCCGGAGCCGTCGCTTCCTGAGCTGTTGCAGCGCATGGACCCGGTCGATCTCGTGCTGGTGGAAGGCTACAAATCACACCCCTACCCCAAGATCGAGGTGCATCGTCCGGCGCTCGGCAAGCCACCGATCTGGCCTGAGCAGACGGACGTTGTGGCGGTGGCGACAGACGCAGCAGCACTGTTGGATTGCGACCGTAAGTTGTTGCCACTAAACGATCCCTCCGCCGTGGTCGTAGCAGTCCTCAGGCTGCTGGCGCTTGAGCCGCGAGCGAACTGAGTGCAGACTCGCGTCCGATTTTGGAGCCAATCTTCATGTGGCGTTTCGCGTGGCTCGGCCTGCTGCTGGTGTCTGGTTGCAGCTACAACACTTGGTGGAACGCGCCGTTCACGACCGGATCCAACCCGAATCAGCCAACCGTGGCGTCGGAAAACATGCGCCGGGCGTTGGGCGAGCAAGTCGCACCGGCGCCGTTGCGGCAAGAGCCTGGCGACATTTGGCCGGGCCGGATCAAACCGGAGCCCACGCTGCAGGAGTTGGAGCAATCCGGCTCACTAACGCCCGAACCGGAGCAACCGGTGCCGGGCTCGCCGCTCAGCCTCGGGACCGCTCCGGGCCAGCCGCCGTCGCTGCCGCCGCAGGGGACACAGGGCAGCTCGACACCGCCGCCATCGAACCAAGCCGGCGTGGTGCAATCGCCGCCGGTGCGTCCGCGGGGCAGACCGGCGGCGCCAGCGGCGATCGCCCCTCCAGAGGGGGGGCAGATCGTCAACACCCCGAGCGGCACGGGCGTCACCACTGGCGGCGGTGCCGGTTATCAGACGATGACACTGCCAGGTGGCGGGACGGCGATTGTTGTGCCGAACGGGAATGGCACCAGCACCGTTATCAAGCCAGATGGAACGATCCAGACCATCCCCACCCCGAAGTGATGCGATGCCCGATTCACCTGTCACAATTCTCTATTTTGCCTGGCTGCGCGAGCGCATCGGCGCCGCGACCGAAGAGCTGACGCTGCCGCCGCAGGTTGAGACGGTGGCGAATCTCGTTGACTTCCTGGCGGCGCGCGGAGCCGGCTACGCGGCTGCCTTTGCCAACCGCCGCGCCGTGCGCTGCGCCATCAACCAGGAGTTCGCGCCGACCTCCGCGTCGGTGCATGGTGGCGACGAGGT
>JASHVB010000609.1 GCA_030039695.1 Acetobacteraceae bacterium | reverse complement strand
TGGTAATTCGCCACCATGAGGATTTCCGGCGATACCATGAGCTGAATGAGCACCAACGCGAACAGCGTGCCGCGGCCTGGAAAATTCAGGCGCGCGAACGCGAACGCCGCGGGCGTGCACAGCACGAACTGCGCCGTCAGCACCATGCTGACCAGAACCATGGTATTCATCATGTAGCGGCCGAATGGCGCGGTATTCCAGGCCGCAACGAAATTGTACAGCGTCAGCGGCGCGAACAGTCCGGGCTGTGCGCTGGCGGCGGCGGGGTGGATCGCGCTCCACACCGCCCACAGCAGCGGCAGGATCCACAGCACGCCGAGCAGCCAAGCGCCGACGATTTCCAGACCGCGCCCGAAGTCAACGGCGCGCGCGTGCGGCAATGTCAGTGCGGTGGGGCTCACCGGTAGTGCACCCGTCGCGCCAGCACGCCAAACTGCAAGGCGGCGATGCTGGCAAGGATCAGCAGCAGCACCACGGTGAGCAGAGCCGCATAGTTACTGTCCCAGTACTGGAAGCCGACTTCGTAGATGTAATAAAGCAGGATCGTCGTGGCGTTATCGGGGCCGCCACGCGTCAGGACGACGATCTGGTCCACCAGGCGGAATGCGTCGATCGCGGCGTTGATGAACACGAACAGCGTCGTCGGCATCAGCAGCGGCCAGACGACGCGACGGAAGAAATTCCAGCGCGAGGAACCCTCCAGTGCCGCGGCCTCACGCAAATCCGGTGGCAGCGTCTGCAAGGCCGCGAGATAGAAGATCATATAAAAGCCGGCTTCCTTCCAAACCGCAATGACGATCATGGCCGCGAGCGCGGTCGAGGCGGTGCCGAGCCAGTTCAGATCGCCCAGCCCGAACGGCGCCAACACCGAGTCGATCAGGCCGTAGCCGGGCGTAAAGAAATACAGCCAGATGTTGGCGACGGCGATCATCGGCAGGATGGTGGGAGTGAAATAGGCCAGCCGCAGAAGGCCTCGGCCCGGGATGCGGCGGTCCACTGCCAACGCCATGGTCAGCGAGAGCGCCATCGCCGCGGGAATGGTGCAACCGGCATAGATCAGGTTGTTGCGCAGCGCCTGCCAAAAGACGGGATCCGCCCACAGCGCACTCAGGTTCACCGACGGCGCGAAACGCGACGGGTGATGCGGCACGGCGGCAGTGTGCAAGCTGGTCCAGATTGTTTCCAGCGTAGGCCAGTGGGTAAAGGCGGCGAGCAGCGCGACGGCCGGCAAAACGAGCGCCCAGCCCTGCAGGGCTTCGGCGGACGCAGAGCGAAGCCCGGCGAATGGCCGCCTGCCGGTGACGGTGGGAGATGGCGGGATGGGTCGCGCGACGGGAAGCGCTTTCATGACTCCTCCGCAACGCCTCGCCCAGGGAGCGGAGTGGCTCCGACCGGCTCAGTCCCTCAGTGTATTTCCGCCAGCCGCGCTAGCAGGAAATCGCGGAACACCGCGACGCGCTTGGAATTGCGCAGCTCCTCAGGGTACACGAAATACACCTCCACCTTCGGCCCCTTCAGATCCGGCAGGATGCGCACGAGGTCGGGCGCCTCGGCCATCACGAAGTCCGGCAGCGCACTGATCCCCAGCCCCGACCGCACGGCCAGCATGATCGCCTGCGTCGAGTTCACTTCCAGCAGTGCCCGCCGGGGGTTGCCAGGCCGGCGGCCGGCCTCGGCCAGCCAGTTCATGTCGCTCACCGGCGGGTGATAGTCGCCGAACAGGATCAGCTTGTGCGCATCGAGGTCCTCGGGACGCTGCGGCACGCCGTGCGTCTTGAGATAATCGGGCGAAGCGCAGACCTGCCATTCGATATTCATCAGGTGGCGCTGCACCAGGTCCGGCTGCTTTGGTGGATGCATGCGGATCGCCACATCCGCCTCGCGCATCGCGAGATCGAGGTCGGAGTCGTCGAGCAGCAGCGAGATCGACACGTCCGGGTACATTTCCAGGAAGTCCTGCAGCCGCGGCGCGAGCCAGGCCGAGCCGAACCCCACCGTCGTCGTCACCTTCAGCCGGCCGGCGGGCTTTTCCTTGCTTTCCGTCAGCAGTGCCTCGGTCACCGCCAGTTTGGCAAACACCTCTCGCACGGTGCGGTTCAGCGCCTCGCCTTGCTCGGTCAGGATCAGGCCGCGCGCGTGACGGTGGAACAACGGGACCTGCAACGCTTCTTCCAGCGCGGAAATCTGCCGCGATACCGCGGACTGGCTGAGATTCAGCGTGTCCCCGGCATGCGTGAAGCTGCCTGCCTCGGCCACCGCGTGGAAGACGCGCAGCTTGTCCCAGTCCATGTTACAGCCTCTCCCGTGGCGCCGGCCTGGCTACCGGCGCTGCTCCGCGAGCCCTACCGGCATGTTCTAGGCGCCGGCGCCGCGGATGATAGACGATCCATCACGAGTCTGGTCGGCCCTATACCGGGCCAATTCGATAGTTTCAGCCTAATCCGCCGCGAGCGCCAGAGTCGCGGCATGCTCGGCCAGCCATTTTTCCGCCTCGAGTGCCGCCATGCAGCCCGTCCCGGCCGCCGTCACCGCTTGGCGGAAGATTTTGTCCTGCACGTCGCCGGCCGCGAAGACCCCCTCGAGCGAGGTTCGCGTGCTGCCGGCCTCCGTCTTGATATAGCCCTCGGGGTCCATGTCCAGGTGGCCGGCGAAGACGCCGGTGTTGGGCGTGTGCCCTATAGCGATGAACACACCATCCACCGGCAGGATGGCCTCACTGTCGTCTTTCACGTTACGCAGCCGAACGCCAGTCACGCCTTCCGGCGTGCCGCCGCCCAGGATTTCGGTCACGACCGTGTCCCAGAGCACGCTGATCTTCGGATTGCTGAACAGGCGCCCCTGCAGGATCTTCTCGGCCCGCAGCGCGTCGCGACGGTGAATCAGCGTGACATGATCGGCGTGGTGGGTCAGATAAAGCGCCTCCTCCACCGCGGTGTTCCCGCCGCCGACCACGGCGACCTGCTTGCCACGGAAGAAGAAGCCGTCGCACGTGGCGCAAGCCGAAACCCCGCGCCCCTGCAAATGCTGCTCGGATTTGAGGCCGAGCCAACGGGCCTGCGCACCTGTGGCGACCACGACCGAGTCGGCGAGATAGGTGTCACCGGAATCGCCTAGCAGGCGGAACGGGCGGACGCGGAAATCGACCTCGACGATCAGGTCCTGGATGATCCGGGTCCCGACATGATGTGCCTGTGCCGCCATCTGCTCCATCAGCCACGGCCCCTGGATGACGTCGGCAAAGCCCGGGTAGTTCTCGACGTCGGTGGTGATGGTGAGCTGGCCACCCGGCTGCAGGCCGGTCAGCAGGATCGGCTGTAGGTTTGCGCGAGCGGCGTAGATGGCCGCGGTGTAACCGGCGGGGCCGGCGCCAATGATCGCCACGCGGCTACGATGCGTCTCAGGCATGGGTTCTGTGTCCGGATTCTGCGCTGAGGCGACCATATCGGTCGCGGTTGGCGTGAGACAAGGAAGCCGCCACACCTCGCCCGCGGAACAGCGGCGGTGCGCGCACGTGGTGCGGAGGGGGCGGATACGGCTCTGACACTCTGCCGGTTCGGCACCGTCACCCGAGGCGCTTCACCGCGTGGCCACTCGTGCTTCACGCGAGAGGGCGATTGTTGGGCGTCATATTTTCGCAGTTGCAGCGGCATCCGAGCCCACTACGGTCGCCGCCCTCGTGATTCGCCAGTGAAAGGTCCGCGCATGCGTTTTCGCTCTCTCTGCTGCCTCGCACTCACCGCAACGCTGCTGGCCGCGTGCGCGTCCTCCGAGCAAGGCGCCAGTACCGGGACGGACGGCGCGGGCATGGGCGCAGGGGCCGGCCCAGGGCCGGGCGGGGCCGGCTATGCCGGCGACCAGGTCACGCCAGGTGGCGAGGAGGACCTGGTACAGAACGTGGGCGATCGCATCTTCTTCCAAACCGACCACAGCGATCTGACCGACCCCGCCCGCAGCACGCTGATGCGCCAGGCGCAGTGGCTGCAACATCATCCCACGGTCGGCGTCATCATCTCGGGCAACTGCGACGAACGCGGCACCGAGGAGTACAACCTCGCCCTCGGCCAACGCCGAGCCGCGACCGACGCGACTTTCCTGGCGGCGCAGGGCATAAGCCCCGCGCGGCTGCAGGCCGTGAGCTACGGCAAGGACCGCCCAATCGATCCAGCGAACACGCCCGAGGCCTGGGCGAAGAACCGCAATGCCATCACCCAGGTGCGCTAACCGCGGTCATGGTGTGCCGCTCGAGCGGCGAGCCGGCGAGCCGATCGGGCGTCGACACCAGCACAACCGGGCTCGGGGCCGGATCATAATCGGCCATGCGGCCCTTCACCTCGACGGATCGGAACCGCTGCGCGGTGAAGCCGGACGAGAAATGATCTGCCGGCAGGCCAGCCTTCAGCTTCAGCTGCGTCAGGAACGTGCGCGGCTGGGGGATTTCCGCCCACACGGTGGGAAGGAACAAGGCACGGCGACCGGCGTCGTCGATCATCAGCCCGTCCAACCCCGGGCGGAGCTGCGCCAGCAGGTCCGCCTCGCCGGAGAATGCCATCGGCGCCGGCGGCGTCAGCACCGAGATGGACAGGTCGAGCGCGTCTTCCTCTGGCAGCGCCAGCGGGGGAAAGCGAGGGTCCCGAAACGCAGCGTTGAACGCGTGTTGCACGACGTCCTCGATCAGCGGACGCCAGGCGACGGGGGAGCCGACACAGCCGCGCAACTGCCCGTTCCGGCACAGCGTGACGAAGGCAGCAGCGTGTCCTGCCAGCAGCGGCGGCAGTGCGGTGTTGGTGATGACCTGCGCCGGCCGCCCGGTGTTGAAGCCGATCTCGATGGCCCTGCGGGCCGCCTGCAACAGCATCGGCCCGACCGCCGCTACCGTAGCAGGTTCGACGTCGATCGTTTCGCTAACGGCGCCCGGCTCGTATAGCGCCCAGGCGCCGTAGCCGACCACGCGATCTCGCGGTCCGGCGGTGTCGCCGGAATTGCGCAGGTCGAGGCGCTCGACCGCCATGCCGCGCTGCTTGGCCGACAGCAGCATGCCACGCGTCGGGACGCAGCCGCAGGCGTGGATGGGCCCTAACATGTCGTGGTCGAGGCGCTCGATCGCTTCGGCGGTGCGCCGGTCGATGTCCCGCGCGGCGGCGTAGTCGAGGTAGTGCGACAAGTCGGTGGAAATGACGAACCGCGTCTCGGGGCCGCCCCAGAGCGCGGTGAATATGGCGGCGAGAGCGTCGGCCGGGGCCTCACCCGCGACCAGCGGTACCAAGCGGAAATCGCTGCCCAGTATGTGGTGCAAAAAGGGCACATGCACCTCCAGAGCGTGTTCCCTGGCGTAGGCAGCTTCGCGGGTAACGACCATGGGGAACTGGCGGAGTCGTGCGATCGCATCGGTATCGAGCGCGACAGTGCCGTTTGGCAGCGACCAAGCGTCGGCGGTGTCGACGGCGAGGCCGTGGAAGCCGACGTAGTGCGACGGGCCGATCAGCACGACGCGGCTGACCCGGCCACGCGCCTCAGCGAGACGGGCGTAGGCGCGGGCAGCGATGGGGCCGGAATACACGTATCCTGCGTGTGGACCGATGATTGCCTTGAGTAGCGCCGTTGTGGTCGGCGGCGCGCGGTCGACGTCGGCCAGAAAGCCGGCAATCTGGTTGCGCAGAACAACGGGGTCGGCTGGGTAGAAGGTGCCGGCAACGGCCGGGGATCGAATGAAGGTCACGGCAGGACCTCGGCAGCAACAGCGGTCGCGTTGGTCATCGGCTAGACCGCGATCGAAGGTAGAGCGCGATCGAAAGCACGGATTGCGCCGAACGCGCACCGACTCGGTCGAAAAGAGTGCAGAGCCGCGGAAGTCATACGCCGACTGCAGCCCTAGAGCGAGTCACCCGCCTGCCTTGAGTGCCGCATGGCTGAGTGAGCGCCGTCGCTCCCTTGGCCGCCTGTTCGTTCCGCCTGTCGGCGCGGTCGTCGCGGGGCGCCGCAGCGCATCTGATGCTGCCGGCACTTGCGCGTTGTTATCGAAGCCGCGCGCTCGCAGTGCGGATGAGAAAATCTCTGCCGCGGCATACTCGCAGATCAGGTGTTCGCTGACCCGGTTGCGCGACCTGATCAGGAGGCAGGCTCCTGCCCCAGGCCCGGCGCGCCCGCAGTGCTTCTATAATGCCCCCTCGCCCCGGGCACACGCCGGCGCTAACTATGCGACTCAATGGAGACCGCGCTCGACACCGCTATCTTCCCCGCCCGCCACTGGCACGTTCTGCCGGACGGACGCCTCCAGTGCGACGTCTGCCCGCGCCTGTGCAAGCTGCACGAAGGCCAGCGCGGGCTTTGCTTCGTACGGGCACGCGAAAACGACAGGCTGGTGTTGACCACTTATGGTCGTTCCTCCGGCTTCTGCATCGACCCGATCGAGAAAAAGCC
The DNA here is from genome assembly GCA_030039695.1 of Acetobacteraceae bacterium. Next base: position 341 of record JASHVB010000609.1, on the reverse strand, counting down.
ACTCAATCATTTCCTGCCCGGCACGCCGGTGTTCTCCTTCGGCACTGCGGGCTGCAACCTGACCTGCAAGTTTTGTCAGAACTGGGACATCTCGAAAGCGCGTGAGATCGACAAGCTTAATCAGAGTGCCGGACCGGCACAGATTGCCGAGGCGGCACGGCGGCTTGGCTGCCGCTCGGTCGCGTTTACCTACAACGATCCGGTCATCTTCCTGGAATACGCAGTGGACACCGCGATCGCCTGCCATGAGGCGGGGCTGAAGACCGTCGCTGTCACCGCCGGCTATATAACGAAAGCAGCGCGCGGTGACTTCTACCGCGAGATCGACGCGGCGAATGTTG
>JASHVB010000608.1 GCA_030039695.1 Acetobacteraceae bacterium | reverse complement strand
ACAGCCGGATAGCGTTTCTCCGGCCTCAAGCAGGCCGCGAATCCAAGCTCCGGGACGTACTGGCGGCCTGTCGACCGGCATGGCCGTGCTACGTGCCAGCCACGCCTTTTGCCATTCAGCACGTTTGCGCGAGCGCGCAACCGTTTCGATTTCCCCTCGCATCGGCTTATTCCCATGCTATAAGAAGCTTCGCCGATCCGCGGGAGGACACCGACGTGCGCAGCTTGTTCGCACCATTGATTGCGGCTCCACTTATCTTCGCCGCAGTGCCTGCATTTGCGCAGGGCAATCCATCGGCCGATCAGATCATCAATTCGCTGAAGCCAAGCGGCAATCTGACGGCCGGCGGCACGCGCGGCATCCGCCTGGGCGCGCCGGCCCCGGCTTCCTCCACATCCACGCCGGTGGTGCATGCCACGACCGCCCCGCGGCATGTGGCGTCGAGCCACGCGGGTGCCACGGCGGCGGCGGAGAGCGGCAGTCCGTCGGTCAATCTGACGGTCGATTTCGCGACAGGCTCGGCGCGGCTCACGCCGCAGGCCATGGCGACGCTGGACCAGCTTGGCAAAGCGCTGAAGAGCAGCGAACTGGCCGGCTATCACTTCCGCATCGAGGGCCACACCGACACCGTCGGCGCCCCGGGTTACAACAAGACGTTGTCCGAGCAACGGGCCGAGACCGTGGTCAATTACCTCAGCAACAAGTTCGGGTTGCAAAGCTCGCGGCTCGAAGCCGTGGGTATGGGCGAGGACGGCCTGCTGGTGCCGACGCCGCCGCAAACCCCGGAGCCACGTAACCGCCGCGTCCAAGTGGTGAACCTCGGCGCCTGACGCGCCGATCAGGCAACCGCGTCGCGCCAGAGGCGCCCGCAGAATGCGCTCAGACCCGGGCGAGGATGACACGGTACGGCTTGCCTCGGTGATCCGGCAGCCGGCGCGGGTTCCGATGCTGCTCGCCGCCACGGCCGGCGGAGTGGTGATCGTTGCTGCTGTCGCCTGGCTGCTTTGGCCGCGTCCCGCCCGCCATCCGCTCCCGCCGCCACCACAAGCGGCCGCAGTCGTTCGTCCGCCACCGTTGGTGCCCGCACCGGAGCAGCGATCTGCCCCGGTTGAATTGCAGATCCAGACGGGAACCGAGCAGCAGATCCGCGACCACCTTTCCCCCGGTCTGACGGTCTTTCGTTTTGCTGCCGATCCACGGATCGTCGTGCTGGATTTTGCCTCCCTGCAGGAGCAGGGGCTGACGCTGGACCGGATGGCGGCGTTGGAAGAGAAAGCCGCAACGCCACGCGACCGGGTGCTGACCGACGCCGAGCTCGATCAGGCAATAGAGGTCGGCGGGGATACGGTCGCCACATATTATTACGGCCACGACTATAGCGCCGCCGAGCTGGTTCGCTTCTTCGAACTCGCCGATGCAGCGCATGTGGCGCTGTACCCCCAGGAGGAGATGTTGCGCCGTCTGCTGATCCAGTTGGGCTGGTTCCTGCCGGGTGCACAGGGCGGGCTGATCTCGGTTCCCAAGGTCGGCGCCAACGCACGCGTGACGTACGCGGCGCGCGGCGTGATCCTGCGTCACGAGCTGGCGCACGGCGAGTACTTCAGCGATCCGATCTATGTCGCTTACGTCCATCACTTCTGGGAGCATGCGCTGACGCCTGCCGAGCGTGAGGCCGTCCGTCAATTCCTTGCATCAGAAGAGTACGATCCGAACATCGCTGATCTGATGCAGAACGAGATGCAGGCTTATCTCATGTTCACTCGCGATCCGGAGTTTTTTGCACCGGCGGATATCCACATGACGCCGACGCGGCTGGCGGAGCTACAGGCGGAATTTCAACAAAACCTTCCGGTACCGTGGCTGCGCGACATGATGAACCAGGCTGTTCCGCTGAGCGCCTCGCGATAGCGAGCGCGCGACACTGCGCCTGCACAGCCGGAGCGCTCGAGGCGCCCAGCACGGCGGGTGAAGGCAGGACGACACGGCAGGGTTGGGCCACGGGCGTGCTGCTGCGTCACCCTCACCCGGCGCTCGGCACGGGCCGAACTCGCGCGCGGCGCGGGCGCGGTGGAGCAAATCCTCCCCAACCGTCTTGCGGCCGTCAGGTTGGGTGTTCATTCTGTGGCCTTCCGGTTTCGCTTCCACACGTGCATGGGCAATGGCCAATCGTCCCCAGGATGACGAGGACCAACAGGAGACGCGAACACGCGCGCTGATCGCTTTGGCCATCGTCCTGGCGCTGGCGATCATCGCGATTGTTCTGGTGCGCGAGCTGCGCACGGAATCGCAGCGTGAGGACTGCCTGATGGCCGGCCGCAGCAACTGCGCCCAGATCGAGGTACCGCCGCGACAATAGCGACCTCACGCAAATGCGAGCTGGGCGCATTTTCCATATAGCTCGTCTATGACAGATGTCGCATACTGACCCGGTCAGGGAAACTACCGGCATGCGTGGGTTTCCGCGCAGGTGCCGGGAAGGGCTGGACTGACTGGGGGTTGCTTCGGATGGCTAGACGTTTGTTCGGCGGAATCGGGCTTTTGCTCTGCCTCGTTGCGGTTGCGTGGTGGCGGATCAGCCTGGACGCTGGCCCCACCGCCAAGGCTCAGGCGGCCCCGCCAGAAGTCCCGGTCACCCCCGGCGTGGTGACCGCACGCGATGTGCCGCAATACCTGAGCGCCATCGGCACCGTGCAGGCGTTCAATACCGTGACGGTAGAGAGCCGGGTGGACGGCGCGATCGTGAGGGTCGCGTTCACCGAGGGCCAGGAGGTCCAGCAGGGAGAGCTGTTGTTTCAGATCGATCCTCGCCCGTACGAGGCCGCTCTCGCGCTGGCACTGGCGACCAAGGAGAAGAACCAGGCCCAGCTTGCAACCGCTCAGACGGATCTGGTGCGCTACAGCCGGTTGGTCGGTCCGGGCTATCAGACCCGACAGAGCTATGACGAGCAAAGGGGCCTGGTGGCGCAGTTCATCGCCGCGATCAAAGGCGACGACGCACAGATCGACACGGCTCGCGTCAATCTCGGCTACACCGCTATCCGCTCGCCGATCGATGGCCGCCTCGGCGCCCGACTGGTCGATATCGGCAATCTCGTGCGGGCGAGCGACAACACCCCGCTGGTGACGATCACCCAGATCAAGCCGATCTTCGTCAGCTTCACGATGCCACAGCACGACCTGGACGAGATCCGCCAGTGCCAAGCGAAGGCGCCACTGGACGTTGTTGCGCTCGCCGGTGACGGCAAGACGCAGCTTGCCGCGGGGCGGCTGACGCTCATCGACAATATGATCGACCAGGCCACCGGGACGATCCATCTGAAAGCGACGTTCCCGAACCTCGACGAACGTCTGTGGCCCGGCGAATTCGTCAATGTCCGCCTGGTTCTGCGCGTACGAAAGGGGATGCCGACCGTGCCCTCGCAGACCGTGCAACAGGGGCCGGACGGCGACTTTGCCTATGTCATCAGCAAGGACGACACGGTGCAGCGGCGCAACGTCGATGTCCTCGCGGTGCAGAACGGACTTGCGGTGATCGGCAAGGGCCTGTCGCCGGGCGAGCACGTCGTCGTCGACGGCCAGTACCGCCTGACCGATGGCGTCCGGGTCCGGCTACTGCCGGACAAGGCAGGGTGAGACCTGGACAGCCATGAGCATCTCGGAACCCTTCATCCGCCGGCCGATCGCCACGTCTCTGCTCATGCTGGGCATTCTCGTGTTCGGCATCGTCGCCTACTCGTTGCTGCCGGTCGCGGCCCTGCCGAACGTCGATTTCCCGACCATCACGGTCACCGCCTCCTACCCGGGTGCCAGCCCGGCGACGATGGCTTCGGCGATCGCCACGCCGCTGGAACAGCAGTTCACCGCGATTCCGTCATTGGCACAAATGACGTCGCTCAGCGGCACCGGCACGACGACCATCACCTTGCAGTTTGACCTCAACCGCAACATCGATGGCGCAGCGCAGGATGTGCAGACGGCGATCAACGCCGCGAGCGC
>JASHVB010000607.1 GCA_030039695.1 Acetobacteraceae bacterium | reverse complement strand
ACGAGATCGCCAAGGTGAACGAGGATTGTTTCGTCGATCGGGCGGCTGGCAAGGTCCTCAGCGACGAGTTCATGCATCGCCACCAGGCGGTCGAGGCAACCATGCACGTCGCCCACCGCGTAGACGCGCTGGCCTGGGGGGAGTGTTCCGGGAGCCTGGACGAGGTCGACCATGGAGGATGAACGTAGGACGGCGGTGCGTGGAGGCCAATCAGCCACGGTTTCTTGACCACGACAATCGAATTGTCCGCCGGCGAGAGGGCAACAACAGCGCTCTGCCTGTTGACACCGGTCGAGCTGGCCGCGAAATGCGCGGTATGCCTCGCCTGCGCGTGTTGCAGAAGGTCGCGAACTTGGACGAGCTCGATCTGCGGGTCGAGCCGGATGTCGACTTGCCGCGTGGTACCGACGACCTGCTGATCGACGTGCGTTTCGCCGGCGTGAACCCGTCGGATGTTCGCGCCAACATGGGGGTGATGCCACAGGCGGTATTCCCGCGCACGCCGGGCCGCGAATGGGCCGGCGTGGTGTTGGAAGGCCCGACAGAGATGATCGGCCGAGAGGTGTTCGGCGCCGGCGGCGACCTGGGCATCACGCGTGACGGCTCGCACGGCAGCCGCCTCGTGGTGCCGCGCGCCGCCGCGGTGCCGAAGCCGGCCCGTCTGTCGCTGGCCGAGGCCGGCAGTCTTGGCGTGCCCTTCGTGACCGCGGCGCTGAGCTATCACGAAACTCGACTGCCGCGCCCCGGCGAGGTCGTGCTGATCATGGCGGTGAACGGCAAGGTCGGACAGGCCGCGGCACAGATCGCGACATGGCACGGCGCGCGGGTGTTCGGCGCGGTGCGACGCGACGAACCATTCGCCGGCCCGGATTGCGTGCCGGTGCGGATGATCGATTCGTCGTCCCACGATGTCGCGGAAGTGGTGCGCGCCGAGACCGGCGGGCACGGTGCAGACCTGGTGATCAACACCATCGGCAGCGTCTATTTCGCTGCGGCGAACGCCGCGATGGCGCACGGCGCGCGGCAGGTGCTTATGTCGACGCACGAACGGTCGGTGGCGTTCGATATCTTCGCGTTCTATCGCGGCCGGCACAGTTACGTCGGGATCGACACGTTGGCGCTGGATGCGACCGCCTCGGCCGAGTTGCTGCGCCGGCTGTTGCCTGGCTTCGAGAGCGGCAAGCTGCGGCCGTTTGCCGTGGACGACGCAGCCTATTTCACGCTGGAACGCGCAAAGGACGCGTACCGCGCGGCGGTCGATAGCGCGCGCCAGCGGGCCGTGCTGCGAATCTGAGAGCATCCTTGCATCGGCGTTGCCGCCGTGGTCCAAGCCCGGGGATCACGCACGGACCGTATCCCCATGCCAGATACGCTGCCTGATCACACCGCCACTCGGGAGCATGTGCTGATCCTGGACTTTGGCAGCCAGGTGACGCAGCTGATCGCCCGCCGACTGCGCGAGTCCGGCGTGTATTGCGAGATCTGGCCGTTCAACGCCGACCCGGAGCGCATTGCCGCCTGGCAGCCATGCGGCATCATCCTGTCGGGCGGACCGGCCTCGGTGCACGAGGCCGCCGCGCCGCTCGCGCCGCCCGTCGTGTTCGATCTCGGTGTGCCGGTGCTCGGCATCTGCTACGGCGAGCAATTGCTGTGTCAGCAGCTCGGCGGCGCGGTGGAGCCTTCCGATCATCGCGAATTCGGTCGCGCCTTCGTCGAGGTGACCGACGACTGCGCCTTGTTCTCTGGCGTGTGGCCGAAGGGAGCGCGCGAGCAGGTGTGGATGAGCCACGGTGACCGGGTGACGAAGCTGCCGCCGGGGTTCCGCGTCGTCGGGGTCTCGGAAGGTGCGCCGTTCGCGGCCATCGCCAACGACGCGCGGCACTATTACGGCGTGCAGTTCCACCCCGAGGTGGTGCACACGCCGCATGGCGCCCGGTTGTTGCGTAACTTTACCCATGGGGTGCTGGGCTTGTCCGGCAGCTGGACAATGGCCGGCTTCCGCGCCGCGGAGATTGCGCGCATCCGCGCACAGGTCGGCAGCGGTCGCGTGATCTGCGGGTTGTCAGGCGGCGTCGATTCGTCCGTTGCCGCAGTCCTGATTCATGAGGCAATCGGCGACCAATTGACCTGCATCTTCGTCGATCACGGCCTGCTGCGGCAGGGCGAGGCAGAGGAAGTGGCCACGACATTCCGGGACCGGTTTAACATTCGCCTCGTGCACCGTGACGCCTCGGATCTGTTCCTGGAGGCGCTGGACGGCATCATCGATCCCGAGGCCAAGCGAAAGACCATCGGCCGCCTATTCATTGACGTGTTCGAGGAGGAAGCCGCGAAGATCGGCGGGGCAGATTATTTGGCGCAGGGAACGCTCTATCCGGACGTGATCGAAAGCGTATCATTCACCGGCGGGCCGTCCGTGACGATCAAGTCGCATCACAACGTCGGCGGGCTGCCGGAGCGGATGCGCATGCGACTGGTCGAGCCTCTGCGTGAGTTGTTCAAGGACGAGGTTCGTAGGCTTGGCCACGAGCTCGGATTGCCAGGGGCGATCGTTGGGCGACATCCTTTCCCGGGGCCGGGACTGGCGATTCGCGTGCCGGGCGCTGTGACGCGCGAAAAGCTGGCGCTGCTGCGGAAGGCAGATGCGATTTTCCTGGAGGAGATCCGCGCGGCCGGCCTCTACGACGCGATCTGGCAGGCATTCGCCGTGCTGCTACCGGTTAGGACGGTGGGGGTCATGGGCGACGGTCGGACCTACGATCATGCGTGTGCGCTGCGGGCCGTCACGTCAACCGACGGAATGACGGCGGATGTCTATCCGTTCGATGCGGGATTTTTGACTCAGGTCGCCGGGCGGATCGTCAATGAGGTGCGGGGAATCAACCGGGTGACGTACGATATTACAAGCAAACCCCCCGGGACAATCGAGTGGGAGTGAAGGGGCGTACCACAGGGATGATCTGGGATAGAATAGCGTGCCGCTGGCAATTCGGCCGCGCCAATAGGTGCCGACAGTCTCCGATCCTTTCTTATCAATGTATCTTCCCTATTTTCCTGCAGCGGTTCTCCTTCGGTGGCGCGTTGGTCGCTCTCGTATACGGGGCGGCTCGACAACAATGACGAGCTCCGCTGGAACTTTGCCGTCACGATTGTCAAAGCCATGCGGCTCATCAGCAAAGCAAGAGCAATTGTCGCCCGCCTCGAGGTCCGCGATACCCTTTCCGAGCGTCACTCGAATTTTTCCCGACAGAAGGTAAAGATGCTCAATCGTGCCCGGCGCGTGAGGCGGAAACGGCCCCGCTGAGGTGTGCGGCGGCACCACGTAGCGCAGGAACTCGACTTCGCTGCCAACGACGGTGGGGGCAAACCGATCACGCTTGGAACCCGTGCCTGCTTCGAAAAGCCACTGACGCTCGGACGCTTTCACGACACGCATCCGCGCCGGCGCTGGACTGTCAACCAGTGTGGAAAGTGGAATCTCCAACGCCTCAGCAACGGCGGCAAGGGTGGAAATCGTCGGCGATTTCATGCCGCGCTCCACGTCGGAGATCATGGACGATGAGACGCCGCTCCTCCCCGCGAGCGCGCGTACGGTCAACCCCATCTCCTCTCGCCGGCCGCGGATGACCTGGGAAATCCGGCTTAGAAGGTTGTCCGCTTTTGAGGACAAAATAGCCGTTCCGTTCTTTATCGTTGACACGGTTGCTCGATCGCTTTAGCATACATTTGCCCGCTTTAATGGACAAGCGGGATCCGATGGAGTTGATCATGGATGCCAGGAATTGGCGTAATGACGGGGTGAGAGTAGTGAGGGCTGCCGCTCAGCAATCGGCGTTAGCTTCGGCCCGGGGCCGAGCCACCGCGTTTGATTTTGCGGGGTTCGGTAGCTCGAAGATCTGGATCGGTACGGTGACAATGCAGCCGAGTGGACGAACCGGCGCCCATCACCACGACAGGCACGAAGTCGCGGTGTATGTCAGCAGGGGACGGAGCCAGATCCGGTGGGGTGAGCATCTCGAGTATGCGACGGAAGTCCGGCCGGGCGATTTTGTCTACTTTGCGCCCGGAGTGCCTCATGAAGAGATCAATCCAGATCCCAACGAAGCCTACGAATTCGTAGTCGTGCGCAGTGACAATTCTGGAATTCGGGTTGGTCTTGATATCGAACCTGTCGGGCATCCCGAGACTGTCTTTTAGTTGGTCGGCAGGGCTTGTTGAAGTTCGGTGTGAGTTGCGGTCCAACTTGGCCGCATCGGATGCGGTGGAATTTGCTCTCACGGGAGCCTGACGGTATTTTTCTCGCGATGCTCGCCGTTCCGAGTGGAGGGAGAATTCGCGAGAATCGACCAATCGATATCGATAGTCGCTGAAACCGGGCAAATCGTGGATCGCCGAAATTCTCCTTGGAATTCAAGAGCGCGAATTTTTGGCGGATCGGAAAGACGGTTCTTTGAGATGCGCAGATAAATTTACGCTGCTAAATCAATATGTTACCATGCCTCAGAACAATCAAGTGGGAGTGAGGGGTTTGAGATATTGTGGAGGGCTCTGGAGGGCAATAGCATAGGAAAATAGAGGGTCGGGATAGCTCATAGATCATTCGCCCTCCATCGTCTCGCCGTGCCATTTTGGCCAAGTCATTGATTTGACCGGAGTGAAGATTTTCGCGGTGACCGGACCAAACCGACTCATTTGACGCTCCTTCCGACGGTTCGATCAGAAGTCACGCATCACGATGGAGAAAATACCGTCAGGGATGCTGAACGTTCTGACGGTGCTTTTCTAAAGCCTGCTTGATCGAGCGGCTCACTGCGGAATCCTCGAGAAAGTGCCCGTTATCGTAGCCTGGCTACGGGTCGGGCACCTAATCTAAATTTTCCGGGCTGACTGGAGCGCAAAAAGGTGTGAGCCAATCAAAGTCTCGGATCGATGGGCTCGCTCTCTAGCCCCAGCACGGCGAGAACACATTCATGAATTCGCCCAAGCGGTTCCCGCCGGGGTGATGCGCTGAGTGCGGACGCGCGCACATCGGTGGTGCGAAACCGATCCGGCTGGACGACTGATGCCAGCCGCAACGATCGGTGTCCGGCGTTCGGAATTGGGCCGTGGCTGTCGGCATGGTCTATGATGACCGCCGGTGCTCCCCACACACGGGATGCTGCTCGATGGTTTTAGACACGGGCTTTGGAAGGCGCACGCCGCGGTGCCGGATTGCACCATGATCGACTGGGATGACGTTCGCTACTTTCTTGCCGTCGCGCGCGAAGGCTCGGTGCGGGCTGCCGCCGAGCGCCTCGGGGTGAACCACTCAACCGTGTTGCGACGCATCGCCGATCTCGAAGAACGCCTCGGGGCGCACATGTTCGAAAGGCTGCCTTCGGGCTACCGCCTGACGGCTGCGGGCGAGGAGGTCCTCGAGTTCGCGGACCAGATGGAAGCGTCGTCGCACCTGCTGGAGACGCGCGTCTTCGGGCGTGACCAGAGCGTGCGCGGGCTTCTGCGGGTGACGCTGGCGCCGACCCTCGCGACACACCTGCTCATGCCGGACTTCACCGATTTCGCGCGTCTGCATCCGGACATCGAGATGGAAATCTTGGCGTCCGGTGACCTGGCAAATCTGACCAACCGAGAGGCCGACGTCGCGATCCGCGTCGTCTACGACCACAAAACCCTGCCGCTCAATCTTCACGCCCTGAAGGGACCGGAGCTGTTCGGAGGCGTCTACATGTCCCGCGATCGACTAGAGGCGTGGCGTGCGGGCGCGCCTGATCCCATCCGGTGGATCGTCATAAGCAGTCATGGAATCCCGGACTGGGCCCGCGAGAGTGAGGTTCGCACCACCGAGGTTCCGTTCAGGACTACGGACGGCGAGGCGCAAATCGTTGCGGTACGGCTGGGGGTCGGGATCACGACACTGCCGTGCTTCGTCGGAGATGCCGATCCCCTACTGGCACGGGTGCCGGGCACCGACCTGCACATGCACGGAACGCTCTGGCTCCTCACACAAGGGGAGACACGTAAGACGAAGCGCGTGCGGCTCTTCACTGAGTTCGTATCCCGCAGGCTCGCCGCGTACGCGCCGCTTCTCGCGGGGCTGTCCATATCGGGCGACTGATGCGCGGCAGGTCGGCGGCGACGCCTACCGTAATCCGGCCGGAAGCCGAGTTCCGATCACTTGAAGCCGCATCGTTCAATCCGCGAATGGTGCGCCGTATCGCCACCGACGCGAGGGCCACACGACTGACAGACTACGGACTTCATCTATCGCTGACGGTCTTTTGGGGCAAGCTGGAGACGCCTCCTTTGCGGAGGAACACCACCGTCCGTCGATTTCCGGCGTTCGGCAAGCCATTCACGTTCAACGGCATCAGCCTCTATCGCCGCCCTATCGACGAAGCGTCAGCCAGGCAATTTAGCGGTGTTTGTGATGGCGCGTTTAAGAGGCCCGTGTCGCAGTCAACAAGAGACCGTCAGGCAAATCGAGCGTCTGACGGTCTTTTTTGTGCCCGTGGAGAATCGTGTTTCTCCCTGGCTTCGCGTCGGAGGGCACATCGGAAGAAGTCTCCGGAAGCGTGCGCCGATCCCCACAGACCTGTCCTTGCGAAGGGTGGCTTCCATATATGACCTTCGGCAGACTATATCTGTCTCTTGGAGTTTCCATTATGTACTTCAACCTCTATCTCGACGATCAAACCACCAAGGAATCGGACCAAACGGCGGAGGAGCTGGGCGAGTCCCGTAGCGGATGGATCTGTAAGGCGTTGCGGGAATGGCTGGACAAGAGGACACTTGGCAGTCTCGGTTGGCCATCGCTAATCCTTGAGTGGCAGGGGGTTCCCGACATGCCGCCGTTCGAATCGTATCGCGGCGAACTGCGGCCGCTGTGTGAACACGCCTTTTTGTGGAGTACGTCCTCGATACGAATGTGCTCAGCGATTTCGTGCGCGGCGAACAGGCCGTGATGGCACGCCTCCGTCAGGAAGCGCCACCGCAACTGGCCGCTTCGGTCATCACTGAGATGGAGGTGGAGTACGGGTTGGCGCAATTGACAGGACTCAGCAGGCGAATGGGGCAGACCGTGCAGTCGGAGTGACCTTTGAAACGCATCGAGATCGAAGAGCAGAATCGTTACCTGCTGCGGCTGCAGCAGGATTTTCGCCGGGCCGCAGATATCGTGACCGACGCGCTGATGACCTTTGAGGAAGTCGAGGCCGTCGCCGTAATCGGCTCGGTAGCGAAATCTCTGTGGAAAGAAGTCCCGCGGTTTCGTGAATTCCGCCGCGCCCAGGTCGAGGTCTGGCATGAATGCAAGGATCTCGATCTGGCGGTATGGATTTCAGCACAGCTCAGGCTTGGTGCATTGCGCCGCGCCCGAGACTTGGCGTTGCGTCGGGGATATGAGAGCGGAAAAGGTCCAAGCACCGCCGGCCACCAAGTCGAGATCTTTCTGATCGAGCCGGGTACCGACAGATATCTGGGACGGCTGTGCAATTTCAACGAGTGCCCGAAAGGTAAGCCGGAATGCAACGTACCCGGCTGTGGCGCCGTTCCCTTCAACAAATGCGTCGACGGCTTCCTGCCTCACGCGGATCTGCTTGCGTCCGCCCGATATGCAATGCTCTATCAACGAGGAGCAGGACGTTTGCGTTCTGCTCTAGACCTGCCCGGGACTGCTGTCGTGAGCCGACCGCCTCGAGATTGAACTTCGGTGCTCGAACGCGTGGCGCGCTTCGACGAGCAACCAGGCACCGGCGTCGGTGAGAGCCACTGCGGACCGCTTGCTTCGGGCCAGCAACCGGGCGCCCGGAGCGCTTCGAGTTGCTTCACTTGGGTGCCGAAGCCCGATTGGGCGACGTGCAGGCGATCCGCCGCCTTGGTGAAATGGAGATCGCCCGAGACGGTCACGAAATAGCGAAGTTGCCTCCACTCGAGCATCGAGAGTCTCCGGTTTTCCTGGCTGGATCAAGCTGGCATCCGTGCTGCGGAAGCATGGGTGCGATGTTCGTGCTGCGCTTCTTCTGCCGCCTTCCGCACCCATGTTGCACTGCAGCGTGATGGAGGCCGATGCATCAATCGGACGGCGCCATTCGAACCGAGCCCGCCACCGGTGTCGTTCATGCCTCGCTCCCCGCCACGCGCAGATTTGGTCACCACACCAAGCGCCTGGACAGGAGAATTTGAGATGAAGGCACGAATCATGGCGGCTGTTGCCGCAACCACGCTGGCGCTGAGCATGGGTGTCGCCAGCGCCGCGGAGATCGCCGGCCCCGCGATCAGGGATGGGTCAAGCCCCGGGTACCTGCAACAGGAGCAACAACTCCTTAACGAACCCGGGTACAGCATCGGCACAGGTGCCGCCTATGTAGGTGATGGGTCGGACCCAAACTACGAGGCGACACAGCATGCGCTGCGGAACATGCCCGGCTTCCAATTCGGTGAGGGTAGCGCGCAGATATCTAACGGCGCGCATTAAGCCAGGGCGACCCCAACGGAGTTTCCCGAACCGGCCTCGGCCACCGTTACGCGGTGGTCGAGGTGTTTGGTGTTAGCCGGCGGTCCGGCTGCGGATCGAACTCGCCGCGTCGTTTGGCGACATCCTGTTGTAATGATCCTGTGGTGTGCGACGCGTCACCCGAGCGGAGGCGTGCCGCCGCAGTCCCTCCCGAGCCACGTGCCGTGGACCGACTGCCTCACGGACAGCCTGTCAGGTCCGCGCCCGGCATCGAGTTTGAGGTCGCCCACCACCGTCCTCTGGTTGACGGCACCGAGGCGCAACCGGGCGTCCAGCGGCTCCTTGCCCGAGCATTCGACCTGCATATCGAGGTGGTCGGTCACCCCGGAGCCCATGTGGTGATGGCAGCCGGGATAACTCAACCGGTTGGGATCGAAGCCCGCGCGCAGTTGGTCTGGCGTGATGCACATCCTCACGGTGTGCGGCGTATTCGCCTGCGCGATCAGTGCGATCACCATGGCCTGGAGCATCACGCGCTGCTCCGGCTTCATCCGCGCCATGGCTTCGGGGGGAATCACCGGCACGCCCGAAGCCGTGCCGGCGATGGAGAACTCCCACAAACCGGGCGCCAGATCGAGCGAGACCCCGGCGGCAAGCGCTGCTGTGGCGGACATCGCAAGGGCGAGGCCCGTGCCTAAGGCGGTTCTGCTGACGGATGCTCTCATCCCATCACTCCTGTCGCGACTCGGTCCTCGACCGTCCGTCGCTATGCTGGGCAGGGTAGATCAGTGCCCAGCCCGTCCAGACTAGCAACTTCTAGGAAAATCAGCTATATATCAGGAGCTTACTGAAAGGAAAGGTTGCCTGGATCAGTTCGCTTCCCCAAGCCGCGAACCTCCGAGGCGGCGCGTGCGCGCCGCCAGGAGGCGGTCGATTATGCACGGGCGAGCGTCCACTTGAGGGGTTCGTCCTCAACCCGGACGTGGGAAAACTCAACAGGCGGTGTGTCGCGGGCGAGACCACCAGCGCCGAGCATTCCGAGGCAATCCGGCATACGTAGGCAGAGTGAGTGATGACCTTGCGCGCGAAGCGCGCGAGGGCGTCTTTGTCTTGGCCCGCCTCAAAGAACTGCACAAAAGGCCGCTGCTTAGCAGCCTTTTCGATGAATGTTCAGCACATGAAGGCGGTTCAGGCCTATCTGTTCCAAGACCTTCAGGCGCACAAGCCCGGTGTGATCCTTGCCGACACGGGCGGATGGAGCAAAAACCGCACGCTTGAAGGTGAGCACGGATGTTACGACATCCTTTATGCCCACCAAAACATCAAGGTCTGAATTAGGGATATTCTTTCCCGCTTCAGAGCCCGCGCCTCTCTGCGGGACGGGCTACCGTCAGACGAGGGGGCGAGGAACCTCGCCGGTGTCTATAGCGATCTCGAACATGCCTATGGATTCTACGAGGGTGACAGCTGCACTTTGGGGTTTGCCCTGATAGTTGGTTACTGCACATCCAGGACCGCGTGCAGATCAACTGCATGATCCGAGAGAAGCCCGCATGTAAAACTATGTCGAATTGACTGGACGGGCGGAACCTGCCCCACCACGGATTTTACGCCAGGCGCCGATCGGCGTATCCTAGATGGATCGGCCATTGGCCTGTTCTGGGTGGCCAGCAGGAGGTTTGCGTTTGCTTCTGACGTAACGAG
>JASHVB010000606.1 GCA_030039695.1 Acetobacteraceae bacterium | reverse complement strand
ACAGCCCGGCGCCTTTGCTATTAATCCATTGGGTAACACCGGAATCGGGCCCCTGCCCTTCCAGCAATTCAATGAAGGTCTGCCCGACCGGCAGCATTGCCAGCCGCGTAGGCCCGATCTGCTCTTCGTATTCCAGCGGAATCCCGAACGTGTCCTGCAGTAACTCGATCGACTGCTTCAGCGACTCCACGGCAATAGCGATGTGTTCCACTCGCTTGATCTTCATGGCTGCCCCGCTCAGGAAATCGTCACACCGCTGTCCACCGGATAGACTTGACCGGTGACCATGCGGGATTCATCCGAGGCCAGGAACACCGCCATCTGAGCGATGTCGGCCGGTTCAATCAGCCCAAGCAAATGCGACTTGCCAAGCTTGTCGATCGCCGCATTGCCGGCCATAAGGTTGCGCACGCGCTCGGTCATCGTCGCCGACGGCGCGATGGCGTTCACGCGCACGCCCTGCACCGCGAATTCCACCGCCATCGATCGGGTGATCGCCGCAATGCCCCCCTTCGCCGCGGTGTAGCAATCACGGCCGGCGATGCCCATCAGGGCGACATTCGACGACATGTTGATGACAGAACCGCCGCCCGAGCGGATGATCTCAGGGATGCCGACGCGGCAACCGAGGAACGTGCCGAACAAGTCGAGCCTGATCGCGCGCCAGAATTCGTCGATCGGCGCTTCGACGACGTTGTTGTCGTGCGGGGTGGAACCGCCGGCGTTGTTGTGCAGCACATGCAAGCCGCCGAAACGCTGTATCGTGGCGCCGATGGCCGCGCGCAGGCTCGCCTCATCGGTGACGTCGGTACGGATGGCAATCGTGTCGTTGCCGGCGAGATGTGCGGTCTCCTCGCCAGCGGCGCGGTCGATTTCGGCGACCACCACGCGAGCGCCCTCACGCGCGAACAGGATAGCGGTTTCGCGGCCAATGCCGGCGCCGCCGCCAGTGATGAATGCCACCTTGCCACCGAGTCTTTCCACGGCGTCCTCCCCGGACGGTTGCTCTGTCTGCGCCTTGTCGGCGACAGATCGGGCATTGCCAAGTCGGCTGGTTGTTCACCTGCCGGAAGCTGCCACGAAAGATTGCATCACCTTGCTGAATGATGGAGTGGTTCGCCTGGTCCAGCCAGAACCGCGCCTCCCGGCGATTGCGGAGGTGGCCGCTGAGCGCGGCCGGCACCGCGAGACAGGGGCTCTCTGGCGTGGCCAAACCAACAGCACGGACCGACAGAACGAGACGCCAAGCTATCATCGCTGGGCTTGACCCGGCCGTCCGCGAGCGATCTCGCGTTCCGGCTTCATTGCGGCGCATGGACCGTTGCGTCGTTGACCGGGTCACGCCCGGCGACGACGGCGGAGGGGCAATTCTCGCGCCGCGTTCGTCCGGTCGTGCTTCGGCCGCAGCAGCCTCTGGTCGGATCGCCATCAATGGCTCAGCTCCCGGGCCATTTCGTCGATGCCGTTCACGGTCAGCGGAAACATGCACCCGGCCATTGCATCGCGTACCATCTGAATCGAGCGCACATGTCCCCAGCTCCGTTGCGGTGTCGGGTTGAGCCAGGCTGAGCGGCGGAAATGCAAGGTCAGGCGTTCCAGCCAGGCGGCGCCGGCCTCTTCGTTCCAATGTTCGACAGAACCGCCGGGCATGGTGATCTCATACGGACTCATCGCGGCGTCACCAACGAAGATCAGCTTGTAATCGGGGCCGTACGTGCGCAGTACTTGCCAGGTGGAAACCACTTCCTCATGCCGCCGACGGTTGTGCTTCCAGAGCCGTTCGTAGGGACAGTTGTGGAAGTAAAAGTATTCCAGGTGTTTGAACTCTGACCGCACCGCCGAGAAAAGCTCCTCGGACAGTTTCACGTAGTCATCCATAGAACCACCGACGTCGAGGCACAACAGCACTTTTACCGCGTTGTGACGCTCCGGCACCATTTTCAGATTCAGGCTGCCGGCGTTGTTGGCGGTGGAACGAATGGTGTCCGGTAAATCCAGCTCTGTCGCCGCGCCCTGCCGCGCAAAACGTCGCAGCCGGCGTAACGCGAGTTTCATGCCGCGCGTGCCGAGCTCCACGGTGTCGTCGAGGTCGCGGAAATCGCGGCGGTCCCACACCTTCACCGCTCTCCGGTGTCGGGATTCATGCTGGCCGATGCGCACGCCTTCGGGATTGTAGCCATAGGCGCCGAACGGCGATGTTCCCGCAGTACCGATCCATTTCGAACCGCCCTGATGCCGCCCCTTCTGTTCCGCCAACAGCTCGCGCAGCCGGTCCATCAGTGCCTGGAAGCCGCCGAGCGCTTCGATCTTCGCCATCTCCTCCGGCGTCAGCAGTTTCTCCGCCAACTTGCGCAGCCACTCCTCCGCCAGATCGCGCGGCAGCACACCTTCCGCCGGTTCAAGACCCTTGAAGCATTCAGAGAACACGCGATCGAAGCGATCGAGATACCGTTCGTCCTTCACCAGAGCGGCACGGCTTAGATAATAGAAATCGTCCACGCTGTAATCCGCCACGCCAGCTTTCATCGCACCGAGCAACGTCAGATATTCGGTGATCGACGTATTCAGACCGGCATTGCGCAGTGCCAGGATAAAATTCGCGAACATCACCCGCCACGCCTTGCCAGGAACGCCAGCCGCTCGAACACGTGCACATCCTGCTCATTCTTCAGCAGAGCGCCGTAGAGAGGCGGAATCGTCAGATGCTTCTCGTTGCTGCGCAGTGCCTCTATCGGCATATCTTCGACCATCAGCAGCTTCAGCCAGTCCAGAAGTTCCGAGGTCGCGGGCTTCTTCTTCAGGCTGGGAATCTCGCGAATCTGGAAGAACACATTCATCGCCTCGCGCGCAAGTTCCTTGCGGATGTCGGGATAATGCGCGTGCACGATGCGATCCATTGTGTCGTGATCCGGAAAGCGGATGTAATGGAAGAAGCAGCGGCGCAGGAATGCATCTGGCAGCTCCTTCTCGTTGTTGGACGTGATGATGACAATCGGCCGATGCTTCGCCACCACTGTCTGCCGCGTCTCGTAGACGAAGAACTGCATGCGGTCGAGTTCCAGCAGCAGATCGTTGGGAAACTCGATGTCCGCCTTGTCCACTTCGTCGATCAATACCACCACTGGTTCGTCGGCATCGAACGCATCCCACAGCTTGCCACGCACGATGTAATTGGCAATGTCGTGCACGCGCGGATCGCCCAATTGGCCATCGCGCAGGCGAGATACTGCGTCATATTCGTAGAGGCCATGCTGTGCCTTGGTGGTGGACTTGACGTGCCACTCTATCAAGGGATGACCCAGCGCCTGCGCCACTTCATAGGCGAGAACGGTCTTGCCGGTGCCGGGCTCGCCCTTCACCAGCAATGGACGCTGCAGTGTCACCGAGGCGTTCACCGCAACTTCCAGATCGCGCGAGGCAATATAACGTTCCGTACTCCTGAATTCGGCCACGCCAGGCTCCCATTCTGCAGGTGCGAATGCGCCAAGTGTCGGGCGGATGGGGCGCCATGTAAACCTCGGCCGTGCAAGCGAAGAGGTGGAGCCGCTCAGGCGCCGAGGATGGGGGACGAACATCACGGAAGTTCAAGGTGGTCTGGCCCTTGCCCGTCTCGCTTGTCGATCTTTTCCGGCCGACGCGCGGGAGAGTTTTTATCTCACGCGGCAATCCCCTCCACCGGCGCCAGCGGCGGACGTCCCCTGATCATGTCGGAGGCCTTCTCCGCTATCATCATGGTAGAACAATAGGTGTTCGCGGACGGCATGTTCGGCATGATCGAGGCGTCCACCACGCGCAGCCCGTGCAATCCGTGCACACGCAGCCTATCGTCCACCACCGACGTGCGATCGTTCGCCGGCCCCATGCGCGCGGTGCCTATCAGATGATAGCAGGTGGAACCCCATTGCCGCAGAAAATCCAGCCACTCGTCGTCGCCGCGCGGCTCATCAGCCGGATGCTCGTCACGGTTGAAGAACGCCGCCAGCTCCAGTGTGTGCATTAGCTTGTGCGCCAGCTTTATTCCCGCCACCTGAACGCGCTGGTCGATGGGATCGGACAGATAATTCGGCTGGATGATCGGATCGTCGAATGGGTCGGTCGACCGTGCTCGGACATGGCCGACGCTTTGCGGCCGGTGCTGCCAAACGCCGCAGGTCATGCCTGGAAAGTCGTCCAACAATCCCACAATGCCCTGCTTAAAGCTGGCTGGAGTGAACACGCCTTGCAGGTCCGGATAATCCAACCCGATCTCCGACTTCCAGAACCAGTGCACCAGCGAGGGACTGAGCGACAGGATCGATGGCCGGCCGAGGATCCACCGCGCAATCTGACCGGCCAGACCTATGCCGTGGGACATTTCGTTGATCGTGCGGACATTCTTCAGCCGGGCCACCAGGCGCGCGGCATAGTGGTCGCGGAAATTCTCGCCTACCGGCAGATCGGCCACCACCCGCGTGCCCAGCGCCTGCAGCAGCGACGCCGGGCCAACCCCGGACATCTGCAGCAGCTTCGCGGTGTTTGCCGTGCCACATGACACGATGACCTCGCGCCGAGCGTTCACCATCCGCTGCGCCGTGCGGTCGCGATCGTCCACGTAACGCACGCCAACGGCGCGCGAGCCATCGAACAGAATCTGCGCGGCGCGCGCGTCGGTGCGCACCTCCAGCCGCCCCGAGGCGCGGGCCGGATGCAGGAACACCCGCGCGGCAGAATGGCGATAGCCGCGATAGATCGCGCGCTGGAAATAGCCGACGCCTTCCTGGTGATCGCCGCTGTTATAGTCCTCGCAACGGGGAATGCCCACGCCAACCGCGCCGGCAATGAACGCCTCGCACACCGGATGGATCCAGTCGATGTCAGTGACTGGCAGTTTGCCGCTGCGGCCGTGGATGCGGTCATCGCCGATGCCAATGCGCCGATCGGAGCGCTTGAAATACGGCAGCACGTCGATATAGCCCCAGCCACGATTGCCGCGCTGTGCCCAGTTGTCAAAGTCGGCACGCTGGCCGCGATTGTAGATCATGCCGTTGATGGAACTCGAGCCGCCCAGTGTTCGTCCTTGCGTCGTGGCGATCGAGCGGCCAGCGGTGCCTTCTGACGGTTCCGTCTTGAACTG
>JASHVB010000061.1 GCA_030039695.1 Acetobacteraceae bacterium | reverse complement strand
TTTTTCAGCGGTGCTGGCGGTGGCAATCACCTTCGTTCCAAACAATTTCGCGACCTGGATGGCGGCAATGCCGATTCCGCCCGCGGCGCCGTGCACCAGCACCCATTCACCGGCCCGCATCCGTCCCCGTTGCAGTAGAGCGTGATACGCGGTGGAATACGCGCCGCGGAAAACGCCTGCCGCTTCCAGGGTCATGCTGTCGGGCACCGCGTCGCACAGTTCGACTTTCGCATTGCCGAGTTCGGCGCATGCGCCCAGCGTGTGGCGGCTCATCACCCGATCGCCGACCGCGAACTGCGTCACGCCCGGACCCACGGCGACAACCTCGCCCGCTGCCTCGCCGCCCGGAATGAACGGCGGTTCTGGCCGGAACTGATATTTGCCGGCGAGCATCAGCACATCGACATACTGCACGCCGCGCGCACGAATGCGCACGGTGATCTCGCCGGGTCCCGGCGGCGGCGGATCGGGGACGTCCCGCAGGGCAAGCACTTCCGGGCCGCCGAACGCCTCGCACACCATAGCTTTCATCGCAGCTCACTCCGATGTCTGATCGTGGATTAGCGCACCGCAGCCGGCGACCCAACCGCAGGGTGACGACACCCCCTCCACCGCCTAACCTCTCCAGTACCGTGTAATCCCGGAGGACGTCCATGCTCGATCTGGTCATCAAGAACGGTACCATCGTCGATGGCTCCGGCATGGGCCGCTATCGTGCCGATGTCGGCGTCGCCGATGGCCGTATTGCAGAGATCGGCCGTATCCGCGCGCCGGCCCAGCGCGCCATCGATGCCGAGGGCCTGATTGTCGCGCCCGGTTTCATCGACGGCCACACCCACATGGACGCGCAGGTGAACTGGGACCCGGCCGGCACGTGTTCCTGCTGGCATGGCGTCACGACGGTGATCATGGGCAATTGCGGCTTCGCGCTGGCACCGTGTCCGCCCGATCAGCGCGAGTGGTTCGCACGCTGCCTGACTGCGGTGGAGGACATTCCGCTGGAGGCGATGTTGACCGGCATCGACTGGAGGTGGGAGACGTTCCCGGAATACCTCACGACCGTGGATAAACTGCCGAAGGCACTGAACTACGGCGCTTATATCGGCCACTCTGCGCTGCGCATGTATACCATGGGCAATCGCGCGCTGTCTGAAGCTGCGACAGATGATGACATCGCCCACATGGCGGCCTCGGTGAAGGAAGCGATCCACGCCGGGGCGATGGGATTTTCCAGTTCGCGCGCCGGCACGCACGTGACGCCAGACGATACGCCGGTTGCCAGCCGCATTGCCGAATGGCGCGAGCTGGACGCGCTGGTCGGCGCGATGGCGGAGCTCGACGCGGGGATCTTCCAGGTAGGACCTGACGTTTCAAGTGGCCCACGCCAACGCGCGTTCCTGGAGCGGTTGCGTGAGCTGGCGCTCAAGACCGGCCGACCGGTGATGTTTGGCACCATCTCCACGCGGCAGGGCGAGGCACCGAATTCCTATCGTTATCAGCTCGAGTATCTCGACCGCAGCATCGCCGCCGGCGCGCGGATGTTCGGGCAGACCACGACCAAGTCTATCAACGCGATCTTCTCTCTGAAGTCCTACCTGATGTTCGACACGCTGCCACATTGGAAGGAGATCCGCATGCTCCCGCTCGAAGAACAGAAGCGGCGGATGGCGGATCCGGCGGTACGCGGGCAGCTCGTAGGGGACGAGACGGTCATGAAGCCGCGCGATAACGTGTTCCAAGGAGGCGGTGCCGCGACCACCGATCCGCGCAAGCCGGACTACAGCAACTTGTTCGTTATGCGTGATGTCGAATGGAACGACCCGACCGTCGCCGAACTCGCGGCCGAGCGCCGTCAGCACCCGGTCGAGGTGATGATCGACCTGATGCTGGCGAACGACGACCAGGTTTTCATTCAGCCGCTGGTGAACGAAGGCCGTGAGGACGTACTCGACATGCTGCGCCATCCGTGGACGTTGGCAACGTTCTCGGATTCTGGCGCCCATGTGTGCCAGGAAATGGGTTCATCGCTGCAGACGCACTTGCTGTCCTACTGGGTGCGCGCACGGCAGGCATTCACGCTGGAACAGGCGGTACGGATGCTGACGTTCGACAACGCCGCAGCGTGGGAGCTGAATGACCGCGGCCTGGTCCGCACTGGCTTTGCAGCGGATCTGGTGTTGTTCGACGAGGCCAGTGTGCGGCCTGGCATGCCGACAGTACAGGCTGATTTGCCAGGCGGTGCCCGGCGGCTGGTGCAGAAGGCGGAGGGCATCGCCGCGACGGTCGTCAACGGGCAGGTGACGTTCGAAAACGGTGTCGCGACCGGTGCGAGCGGCGGGCAATTGCTGAAGGGCCGGGGGGCGGGGTAGTGCCTCCTGCTGGCGGCGTGCGCATTCCCGTGCAGGTGGCGCGTCCCTGAACGCAAGTCGATCAGTGTGCAGTAGTGCAAGCAGTCGCAGCAGGGACGATAGCATGCTGAGGTTCGACAGCGCCCCCCGCTTGTCGGCCCAAGGCGGTCCGGCGATCTGGTTGAGTACACAGACCGCGGCGGCGGGGGTCGTGTCATGAAAGCCGGATCGGATCGTAGAGCGCTGCCAAATCACACATGGAAGGTGGGAGATTTTGTCGCGAGCGCCCATCTCGTCGTAAGATCCTGTGGCTCAGCGCGACTTGATCGCCGGCGAAATCGAGCTCTCTCCATAATCCGTGCACATCCGCGAAATCGCGCTGTACAATGGCACTTCGTGCCTGCCACAGCGCCGCAGCGCGACACCGATCATGCTCAGGAACGCCAGACCCGCCAGCATCACAAGCCTGGGGGTCGTCGAGGGGTCGCGCGACCAAAGCTTGTATTGTTGCAGAGAGCCATCGATGTATGGCACGATATGGCGGATTGAAGCCTCTCCCGGATCAGCCAACAAGTCGCCCCCCGCTCGAGCGGAACTCCGGGCTGCAGCGGTGGCACTGGCCGGGTGAACACCGGCCAGGAGGGCACAAGCCAAGCACGGCCACGTTGCCCGAATTCGAGAACCGGCGCACGCTCCGAGCGCTGAGTTCCGGGAGGATCGCGATCATGACAGACGCCACCCTGTCGGCAAACATCGCCAGGCCATCGTCCAATGCCCATGCTTGGCCGTCCGACGATACGTCCCGCGTGCCCAACTGGGTTTACACCGACCCGGATATTTTCGACCGCGAGCGCGAGCTGGTGTTCGGCGGCAACGACTGGCTCTACACCTGCCTGGATGCGGAAATCCCCAATCCCGGCAACTTCAAGCGGGTCCAGCTCGGCAACCGCGAGGTCATCGCCGTCCGCGGCAATGACGGCGCGATCAACGTTCTGGTGAATCGCTGCGCGCATCGCAGCATGCAGGTCTGTAACGCCGCGCGTGGCATCACCAAGGAATTCGTCTGCCCCTACCACCAGTGGACCTACGACCTTTCCGGCAATCTGCTCGGCGTGCCGTTCCGCCGCGGCTATCGCGGACAGGGTGGAATGCCCGTCGATTTCCAGCCAGAACACCACGGCCTGCGGCGTCTGGCGTCGACACAGCGCCACGGTGTTGTGTTCTCGAGCCTCGGCTCGCCGAACGAATCGTTTGAGACCTATCTCGGCGAGCGCATGCTCGGCTGGTTCGACCGCGTGTTCGACGGTCGCACGCTGGAGGTGCTCGGCTACATGCGCCAGCGCATTCCCAGCAACTGGAAGCTGATGTTCGAGAACATCAAGGATCCGTATCACGCCAGTCTGCTGCACGTGTTCCTCGTGACATTCGGCTTGTTCCGCCTGGATCAGCGATCCGCCGTGGAAATGGACGACACCGGCCGTCACGCCGTACTGGTCAGCCGCAAGGGCGAGCAACAGGCAAACGACGCGACGTCGCAGATGCGCGCCTTCAAGGCCAACTTCTCGTTGCTCGACAAGCGTGTGCTCGATCCGGTGCGCGAGTTCGCCGGTGATGCAACCGTGGTGATGCAGACGTTGTGGCCCAACCTGATCGTGCAGCAGCAATCCAACACCCTGGCGATGCGACAGATCGTGCCGCTGGATGCGCGGAATTTCGACCTGGTGTGGACGTTCTTCGGCTACGCCGACGATCTTCCGGAGATGCGCCAGCGCCGCCTGCGCCAGGCGAATCTGATGGGGCCGGCGGGGCTGGTGTCGCTCGACGACAGCGAGGCGATGCTGCTGTCACAGGCTGGCATCGAGACCGACGAAGACGAAACCTGCGTTGTCGAAATGGGCGGACGCGCGGTGGTCAACGAGCCGCACATGGTAACGGAAACTGCGATCCGTGGCTTCTATCAACACTACCGCTCCGTCATGGGCCTGTGATGATCGCAGCCGCGTCCGGGGTGGTGGCTGGCGTGGAGTTGCGCGCGCGGCTCACGGATCTCTACACCGATTACGAGAACACGCTCAACGAAGGCGCGCTGGAACGCTGGCCGACGCTATTTACCGCGGACTGCGTCTACAAGATTTTGCCCAAGGAAAACCAGGACGCGGGATTCCCGATCGCGGTGATGTACTGCGAAAGCCGCGGCATGCTGGCGGATCGCGTCGTGGCGTTGCGCCAGACCGCGCTGTACGCGCCGCGCGTCATGCGGCTGATGACCAGCGGTATCTGTCTGCGCCGCATCGCCGATGACGGCATGTATCTGACCGCGAGTTTCGTGATGTTCCAGACCATGCAGGACCAGCCGAGCGACGTGTTCCTGTGCGGTGCCTATCAGGATCGAGTCTTCGACGACGCGGGCACACTGCAGTTCGCCGAGCGGCTGTGCATCTATGATTCTACAATCGTACCGCTATCGCTGGTGTACCCGATCTAGCCCGCCTTTGTCATTGCGAGAAGAGCAGCGACGAAGCAAGCTGCCGCGGGGTTGGGCGCGATCGAGGATTCGTCGTTGTGCCCCTCGCAGTGATGCCGGAGTATTGATGCGTTATATGATCCGCGAACACCGCATCCCGACGCCGGACGCGCGTCCCTATATCATCGCCCTTGGCCCTGACGGTAACGTGTGGTTCTGCGAGTCCGGCGCCGGTAAGATCGGCCAGCTGTCGACGCGCGATGGCACGATCGCTGAATTCCCCCTGTCTGACAAAGACTGCATGCCGATCGGCATAATCGCCGGTGTCGACGGCAACCTCTGGTTCACCGAATCGCAGGCTCACCGAATCGGCCGAATCACGCCACGCGGCGTCATCGCTGAATTCTCACTGCCCACACCAAATGCCGGCCCGAACGGCATAGCCTGCGGTGCCGACGGCAACATCTGGTTCGCCGAGGCCGATGTGGATCAGATCGGTCGTATCACTCCCAGTGGTGCGATCAGCGAGTTCTCCGGCGGCATCACCCGCGGCAGTCGCCCTCTGGCACCCACTTCTGCCGGCGGCTTCCTCTGGATCAGCGAGGCTGACGGCAGTGCCATCGCCCGTGTGGCGATGGACGCAAGCATCCGCGAATTCCCGACGCCCACGCCAAACAGCGGACCGCGTGCCATCACGCCTGGCCCGGACGGGTGTTGCTGGTTCGTAGAGACCGTCGCCAATTCGATCGGCCGCATCAGCCCCGATGGTCAGATCATCGAGTCCTCCTTCCCGCGCGCGGGTGCCAGCCTGCGCGGCATCGACTGCACACCCGACGGGGACTTCCTGATCACCGAGAACGCGGCGAACTTCATTGCCCGCATGGATGTAGCCGGCAACGTGCTGGACGAGTACCCTATCCCGACGGCTGGCG
The DNA here is from genome assembly GCA_030039695.1 of Acetobacteraceae bacterium. The sequence continues at coordinate 3,224 of JASHVB010000061.1, read as the reverse complement.
CGGGCGCGCGCGCGATCTTGGTCCTTCCCGACGGCCGCGCGTTCTTCTCCGAGCATGACGTGGGGCAGATCGGCGAACTCGTGCCGGACCGGTAAGCATTCCATGGCGGTAGGCGCTTCACCAAACGTTGCCTCCGGCAACGCTCACTGCGCTTTCCGAGGCCCTGCGGCCACGAGCCGAATTTCGTTCGCGCTCCGAGCGCCGTTCTGGCTGGCACGATTCGCCGCGGGTTCGCCGTGTGCGTGCACCTGACAGCGGCGGGGGGCCGAGTGAAAACCGCCCGGGACGCCGCCAGCGGCACCGCTGTGTTGCCCTGGCCCTGGACCGGCGACCCCTTGTGGGCGCGGCCCGCGCCGCGTCCGGGTCAGCCCAGCCCCGGGCTTGCTCCGTGTTGCGCGGCCCCGCTGATGGTCCGAGGCAGCAGCACCGTTGCCCCGGTCCGATGCTGAATTTAGCCGAATTCTGCGCGGATTTCGGCCGAGTGTTCACCCAGCGCCGGCACCGACCCCAACGTGCGCGGCCCCTCGCCGAACACCACGGGTGGCGCGGCGATCGAGACCGGGCCGTTTGGCGTCCCAACAGTGGCGCGGCGCAGCGCAGGGTGCCGTGAAAAGGCCGCGACGTCGTTGACGAACCCATAAGCGGTGTTCGCTGCCCGAAGCTTCGCCGCCGCCTGGGGCCGGGTCAGCGTGGCAAACATCGCCCCGATATGGGCGTCGACCATCGGGCGATTAGCGACCCGGACCACGTTGGTCTGGAAGCCCTCGCGCCGCGGCAGGTCCGGCTCATCCATGAACTTCGCGCAGAACTCCACCCATTCGCGTTCATTCTGGATGGCGATCAGTACCAGCGCGCGGTCGGCGGTGGGAAACGCGCCGTAAGGACAGATGGACGGATGCGCGAGACCCAGCCGTTCCGGGGCTTTGCCGGTGCCCTCGTAAAACAGCAGTGGGACGTTCATCCAGTCGGCCATGCCGTCAAACAGAGACACCTTGAGGCCTTTGCCGCGACCAGTGGAGGCGCGTTCGATTAGCGCCTCCAGCACGCCAGCGTGGGCCGCCATTCCGCAGGCGATGTCGCAGGCCGACACCCCGACGCGCCCCGGCCCGGCGGGATGCCCGGTGATCATCGCCAGCCCGGACTCCGCCTGCACCAGCAGGTCATACGCCTTCATCGTGGCGTATTCGCCGGTGTCGCCATAACCGGAGATGTCCACGGTAATCAGCCGTGGATATCGCTCGCGCAGGTTGTCCGAACCGAAGCCCGCACGCGCTGCCGCGCCAGGGGCCAGGTTCTGGATGAACACGTCGGCGTTCGCCAGAATCCGATGTAGCAGCGCCGCGTCGGCCGGGTCCTTGATGTCCGCGACGAGGCTCTGCTTGCCGCGGTTCAACCAAACGAAATAGCTCGATGATCCCTGGGCTGCTTTGTCGTAGCCGCGGGCGAAATCGCCCTCGGGGCGCTCGATCTTGATGACGCGCGCGCCGGCATCCGCGAGACGCGAGCTGCAAAATGGTGCGGCCACCGCTTGCTCAAGCGAGACAACCAACAGGTTCGACAAGGGCAATGACGCGGGCATGGCAAAGTGGTGGCACGGACGATCCGGACGTTCAAGCAACCCAGTTGTGCCTGCACCGAGCAGTCGCACGGGATCGCGAGTACACGCGCTTTGGTGATAATCAAGGCTTGAACTCTCCAGGATCGATACAATGATCGTGCGGCCCGCCCACCGGTAACGGTAGCCTGCCCTTTGCGGTCGGGAGGAGGCTTCGATGGACAGGTTGACCAGCATGACGGTGTTCGCGCGGGTGGCCGCCACACGCAGCTTTTCCGCCGCGGCCCGGCAGCTCGGCATTTCGCAGGCGACCGCCAGCAAACATGTGCAAACCCTGGAGGGCTGGATCGGTACTCGTCTGCTCCATCGCACGACGCGCCGCGTCGGCCTCACCGAGGCTGGCGAGACGTTCTTCGCACAATGCACCCGCATTCTCGAGGACATGGAAGCAGCCCGGCACACGGGGGTCTCCGAGGCGAAGCTGCGTGGCACCCTCCGGGTCAGTGCGCCGGTTGCCTTCGGCAGCAGCCGACTCGCCGCTCTGGCGGTGGAATTTATCCGTGAGAACCCGGAGCTGTCGCTCAACGTCACCCTCTGCAACCGGCCCGTGGATGTGATCGAAGAGGGCTACGACCTGGCCATTCGTATTGGCCGGAGTCGTTCCGCCGCCGAGCACGAGCCCGGTGTGATCGTCCAGCGGTTAGGAACGGTACGCTTTACCGTCTGTGCCTCGCCGGAATACCTGGCGGCGAACGGTGAGCCGGAGTCGCCGGACGATCTCGCCAATCACGCCTGCCTGATCCATGCCCGCCATCTTGGCGATATTTGGCGGTTCATTGGTCCCGAAGGCGATACCGAGGTCGTGGTTAGCGGACGGCTGAAGTCGGACAATGGCCAGTTGCGGCGGGAGGCGGCCTGCCGTGGCGGAGGCATCCTGATGGCGCCGGATTACCTGGTGGATGACGATCTGGCTGCCGGGCGCCTCGTGCGAGTGATGCCGGACTATACGCCGGCCCCGGCTGGTCTGGACGCGATGTGCCCCGCGCAGCGCGGCGCGTCGCCCAAGGTGCGCGGCTTTACGCAGTTCCTCGCCGCCCGGTTGGGCGAATAAGCCACCGTTATTGGAACGGCGCCGGCGCGCCGGCGCCGACACCCGTGGCGGCACCGCCTGTCTCACCGGGCACGAACCGACCGATATTGCCGAACAACTGCTGGAAGAAATTGGCTTCCGTGCCGGGTGATGGCGTGGTGCGGGCGATGACTGTGACGGGAAGCGAGTTGGCCTTGTCTCTGAACTCGACGTGCTGCAGGACGCCCTGGTCGTTGAACTGGAGCACCACGACCTGCTGCGTCAGAACTGCAAGCGTCTGTCCAATGCGTGGCTGCGTCCGTTCGCCGATATAGAGCCAAGTGTTGTCATCGAACGTGGCATGCGCCGTGGGTGAGCCAATCAAGGAGGTCACATCGGCCTTGGTAGACGTCCCAGGCACGAGCTGCTTCAGCGCGTCCTGATCGACATGGATGCCACGCACGGTCGGTGCTGGCGCAAGCCAGCCACACCCGGCAAGCAGCAAGGCCATGCCGAGCATCAGGCCAGCAGGACTCAACGATCGAAGCCAGGCAACCAAGGGGCGGTTCACGCGGACGGACCTCGATATCTGACGACGGC
>JASHVB010000605.1 GCA_030039695.1 Acetobacteraceae bacterium | reverse complement strand
GTTTCCACGAAACAGATAAAGAGCATCAAAAACGGGAGGAATGCTCATGCATCGCGTTCGTCGACGTGCTTTCCTGCAATTGTCAGGAGCAGGGGCGGCGACAGGGATCGGCGCGATCCTGGCGACCGGGCGCGCACCTGCCTTCGCTCAGCAGACATCGTTGCACTGGGTCCGCTGGTCGGACTTCGTGCCCGCTTCCGACGTCTTGCTCAGGGATCAGATCACCAAAGAGTGCCAGAAGGCGCTTGGGATAGACCTGCATCTCGAAACCATCAACGCGAACGACATCCAGGCACGTGTCACGTCGGCGATCCAGTCCGGCAACGGGCCTGACATCATCATGGGCCTCAATAATTGGCCGCAGCTTTACACCACAAGCCTCGCCGACGTGACCGACGTGGCGGAGAAAATAGGCCAGGAACAGGGTGGCTATTACCCTATCTCGAAGCAGGTTGCCACGGTCGGGGACAAGTGGATCGGCGTACCGTGGGCCATTGGTGGTGGTCTCGTCGCCTATCGTAAGTCGTGGTTCGACGAGATCGGCTATACCACATTTCCGGATACCTGGGACAAATTGCAGGACGCGGGCAAGAAGCTGAAGGCGAAGGGAACGCCAGTCGGTCAAGCACTCAGTCACTCATTCGGCGATCCGCCGGGGTTCTGGTACCCCTGGCTGTGGTCGTTCGGCGGCAAGGAGGTCGAAGCTGACGGCAAGACGGTTGCGCTGAATAGCAAGGAGACCCTCGAGTCCGTTAAGGCCGCGGTGCCGTTCTGGAATGAGGCGTGTGATCCGGGCGGCCTGGCTTGGGACGATTCAAGCAACAACCGCGCCTTCCTGGCCGGCACGATCTGCTGCACCAACAATGGCGCCTCGATCTACATCGAGGCGAAGCGCAAGCCGGACACCTACCAGACCGAGAATGGCACGCCGATGTACAAAGATATCCGGCATGCCCCGCTACCCAAGGGATCCGGCGGCCAGTTCAACTTGCCAGGCCCGTTCACCGATATGGTCATGGCCTATTCAAAGAATCAGGATGCAGCCAAGAAATTCCTGACATGGATCCACTCGAAGCCAATTTTCGAGCAATGGTTCACCTCACAGCAGGGATACACTGACGGGGCCACGAAATACTGGGAGGCGGACAAGGTATGGGCTGCCGATCCCGTCCTGGCACCGTTTAAAAATGTTCCAGACCAGGGTCGACTTACCGGTTATGCGGGGCCGCCGGATCGAGCCGCAGCCGAGGTCCAGACCAAGTACATCATCATCGACATGTACACCAAGGCTGTCCAGGGCATGAAGGCGGAAGATGCGGTCAACTGGGCCACTGGCGAGTTGAAGTCGTCCTATGGTACCTGATGCGCTACCGCTCGTTCACTGTCGCGCCTGCGGATCGCCGCGGACGCGACGTGAGCGCCGTGGGTCCGACTGAGGGAACGCCGGGATGTCCCAGGTTTCCACTACCGCCGTTACCGCCCCCGATGTCTACATTCCGGCCCGCCCCCGCGGGGTGATTACGCGACTGTTGGAAGACGAGCGCTGGCTCGGGCTGGCCTTGCTGACCCCGACACTGGTCTTGCTCGGCCTGTTCACGGCCTATCCCTTCGTCAAAGGGATCGAGTTGGCCGTGACCAACACCACGGTTGGGGTTCCCGGTCACTTCGTCGGGATTCAGAACTTCGTCGCACTTTGGCGTGACGACATCTTCCGCTTGGCCGTGTGGAACACCTGCTTCTACACTGTGGTGGCAACCACCGTGAAGCTGGCCCTGGGGCTGTGGCTTGCGCTGCTGCTGAACCGCAATTTCCGCGGCAAGGCGCTCATGCGTGCAGCTATCTTGCTGCCGTTCATCATCCCTACGGTGCTGTCCACGTTCGCCTGGAAATGGATGTTTGATCCGACTTTCAGCGTGATTAATTACGTGCTGCTGCACCTTCATTTGATAACGGTTGGCGACCGGATCAATTGGCTCGGCGTTCCATGGCTGGCGATGACATCGGTGATCATTGTCAATGTATGGCGGGGCGTACCGTTCTTTGCCATCAGCCTGCTGGCTGGACTGCAGACCATCAGCCCCGAATTGCACGAGGCGGCGGCCATCGACGGCGCCCGCGCCTGGCAGCGCTTTCGCCATGTCACCTGGCCACTTTTGCTGCCAGTGACGATGGTGATCATGCTGTTTTCCGTCATTCAGACCTTCGCCGATTTCCAGATCGTATACGTTCTGACAGGCGGTGGGCCGGCCAACACGACCCAGCTGTTTGCAACCTATGCCTATCAGATCGGCATCGGCACCGGATTGTTGAGCCAAGGTGCAGCGATCTCGCTTGCGATTTTCCCGATCCTGCTGATCGTTGTGATTGTGCAGCTCGTTTATATCCGAAAGGTGGAGACGGCCTAGAAGGGAGTGACCCAGCCATGATGGTACATCAATGATCGAAGGTGCACGATGGCGGCGCCTGGTCTTCTTCCACGTGCCGCTGACCGGGTTCGTCATCTTCCTCCTGTTTCCATTCTACTGGATGCTGGTGACGGCGATCCGTCCTGACAGAGAACTGTACAAGCCGTGGAGCTCGTCGCTTTATAGGCCGTTCTGGACATTGCACCCGACGCTCGAGCACGTCCGTGACCTGTTGACGCAGACGCTGTTCTCAACCTGGATGCTGAACACGATGATTATCTCGATCGCCGCGACGGCGATCTCGCTGTTCTGCGGGTTGCTGGCTGGATATGCGTTGTCGCGGCTGCGGTTCCCGTTCGCTGGCAGCATCGGGACTGGGATCTTCATCACGTACCTGGTGCCACAGACCCTGCTGTTCATTCCGTTATCGGATATCATCCGTAACTTCCATATCGGTGACACGCCGTGGGCGTTGATCCTGACATACCCGACCTTCCTGGTGCCTTTCTGCACCTGGTTGTTGATGGGGTATTTCAAATCGATACCCAAGGAGCTCGAGGAATGCGCCCGTATTGATGGGGCAACGCGATGGAAGGCGATGCTATACATCGTGTTCCCGGTCGCTTTGCCGGGCATCCTGTCGGCCGGGATCTTCGCCTTCACGCTCTCTTGGAACGAATTCATTTATGCTCTTGTATTTCTTTCCTCACCCACGGAGAAGACCGTCTCTGTCGGTGTTACATCGGACCTGGTGCGTGGCGATGTATTCTACTGGGGCCAATTGATGGCCGGCGCTCTGCTAGGCTCGGTGCCGGTGGCCGTCGTCTACTCGTTCTTTGTGGAGCATTACGTCTCGGGCATCACCGGCTCGGTGAAAGGATAAGACAGTGGCCCAGGTCATCATCCGCGACCTCAACAAGAGGTTTGATACCTTTCACGCTGTCAAGGACGTGTCGCTTGACATCCGCGATCGTGAATTCATCGTACTGGTTGGTCCGAGCGGCTGCGGCAAGACGACGACGTTGCGCATGGTGGCAGGCCTGGAAAGCATCAGTTCTGGTCAGATCCTCATCGATAATACCGTCGTCAATGACTTGCCACCTATGGACCGCGATATTGCGATGGTGTTCCAGAACTACGCCCTCTACCCCCACATGACCGTCTTCGACAACATGGCGTTCGGCCTTAAGATGCGGAAGTTCGAACGCGACAAGATTGCGGTTCGTGTGCAAGAGGCGGCGGAAATTCTGGGCATCCAGACCTATCTCTCTCGCAAACCTCGACAACTCTCGGGCGGACAACGCCAGCGGGTCGCTCTAGGCCGCGCGATTGTGCGGCATCCACGCGTATTCCTGTTCGACGAACCGCTGTCGAACCTGGATGCAAAGTTGCGGGTACAGATGCGGGTCGAATTGAAAAAGCTGCACGAGAAGCTGGGCACGACCGCTATTTACGTTACGCACGATCAGGTGGAGGCGATGACGCTCGGCGATCGGGTTGTTGTCATGCGCGATGGTGTGGTCCAGCAGGTGGGCGAACCCATGGAACTCTACAATAGCCCGGCAAATCGATTTGTTGCAGGGTTTCTTGGATCTCCGGCTATGAACTTCTTTGACGTGGAGCTCATCCATCACGATGGTGAAGTGTGGGCTTTCAGCGACGGAATTCGCCTGAAATTACCGCAAGCCCTGACCCCACGGCTCGGCGCCTATGCTGATAAAAAGGTCATCATTGGCATGCGGCCCGAGGATTTCCGTATTGCGACCGGTGCCGACCCTGCTGATCTCAACCTAGACGTGGTCGTCGAGGTGGTAGAGCGCCTTGGGTCTTCAATCCTCCTCGATGTATCGGTTGGCCACACCAACATGGTCGCCGCTGTCGAACCCACCGTGATCGCTGCAACGCACGATCACTTGAAGCTCGCACTCAACCCCAATCGTATCCATTGCTTTGATGCCTTGACGGAAACGGCGATCTGACATGAAGTGACGAACGTCGCCCATTTTTCGACGACGGCCTGACAGGTCGTTCTCCCCTCCTGCCTTCACTGAGGCCCCCAGGACGTGCGGATGTTTCCGCCGCGTCGCTTGCGCAGAGCGGGCGGAGGCAAAGCGTCCGCTGCCGCTGGACGTCGGGGCGGACTGCCTTCATGGCGACCGACCTGACCGGCGGGGGGCATAACACTGCCGGGAGTGCCGTGGGCGGCGTTGGGGCGCTCGGCGTAATCCCAGATGCCCCGCGACCACCGACATAGGTCACTCGCCAGATTTGCCCGCCGACATCATCAGATATGTACAGCGACCTATCCGGGCCAATGGCCAGCCCCGTGGGGCGACGCAGGGCGCGCCCGGGCCGTTCCGCCGGACCAGCAAATCCATAACTCACCAAAAGAAGTGCGCCATGGAGATGGCGCACTCAAGTCTTAAGGTGAGGAACGATAAGCTGGTTGGCTTCGGAAGAGGCATACCGAGAGTCGAACGCTGGCACAGCCGATATGAACCCACATGGAGTGCTATCAATTCCTGTGCCGTTTGTCCCTTGCAAGACTCTGTCCGAGGCGGCAACCAGGTTCGAGTAGATAGCAGCAAGCCAATCATCAGTCTATTTCAAAAAGTGAAGGCCGACTTTCAAAAAGTGAAAGACCATTTGCCCCGTTTGCGAGATCATCACAGCCATGAGAATTGACTCGCGTAGCGGCAGAGAATAGCAAAAGTGAATACTGGCAAGCTGAGGGTGTCCCGTGCAACGATTTGAGGTGCGGCATATTCGACTGCCGCCGTCGAGTTGATCGATGTGACTTCTCGACCTGACTGTCGAATATCGTGAACGGCACTACTCTTGAGCCAGCGGAAGGAAACACGGTGTCGGACAACTTACGATA
>JASHVB010000060.1 GCA_030039695.1 Acetobacteraceae bacterium | reverse complement strand
GAGTGCGAAGTGTCCCATTCGTCGTTCGGCGAGGCCGCGGCTATGCGGGGTTCATCATACCGGTCGAGGTCGCCAATAGCCTTCCGCAAGCAGGCAGTGGCTGATGGCCTGTGGTTCAAGGCATCACAGGCGGCCGTCCGCAACACGTAGGGCGCGCCGATGACCCGCCCCTGCACATCCGCATGAGCTTCCTTCTGGCAGTGGAGGCGGCAATCACGGCCACGCTTCGCGAGTACGTCGCGTCTCTCATCACCGCACCAGGCTGATCAGCCACACCAGAATTCTCAAATCCTCATAAGGTCGCACCTGTGTCCTGCGGGTTCGCGCTTGGGCCGCTTCAGTACGCTGGCCTATGCCTCACACTCGGTGTGTGAGGACCGGCATCCGAAAAGCTTGACAATAAGGTCATCAACGCACCGCGAGGAGGTTCCCGAGATTGGACTGCGCATCCCCAGGTCGCGCCCAGTGAGATTGGGTGATGACCTCCTCCTCGATGCCCGCAGACAAGCCCAGCAGACAATCCTCGATTTCTATGTCACCGCCGATCCGCTGCATGGCGAGTAGGAACGCAACCTTTCCCACAGTCATCACAACAGTATCATGCTGCTGCTTCCGGTCGCGCCCGGTCGTCTGCGGAGGGTGCCACGCCGCGCGCGAGCTATGGCATTTCGGCATCGGCCCCTTCGCGGGAGTGGCGGAGGCGATGCTCGCAAGGTCGCACGGACGCTCGGCGGCCGGCATTGCGTTCGCATCCTACCGCGTGGCGATTCCGACCTGGCTCGCGACACCCTGATGCTCAATCCGGAATCGACGGTGCGCGCAGGCGATACGTAGTGAGCGTTAATTATCTGTTATTTATGAGAGTGCCCGTGAGCATCGGCGGTATGTTTGTGGGCCAGCTCGCTGTGCTCAAGCGCTGCCGCCGCGTGCTTCTTGGCCTCTTCATGCTCGCCGACCGCGTGATGGTGCTCTGCTTGATGGTGGTGATGCGCGGCCGCATGGTGGTGAGAGGCAGCGTTATGATGGTGCTCGCGCGCGGGATGTTTCGGTGCATGTGCCATCGGGAATCTCCCCTTCCATGGCGTGGTGCGCGCGAAGCGTTAGTCCATAGCGGGGAGCCCCCCAAGACACATGCAGGTGAGCGTCACCGGCGGTGCCAGCCGACAGCAGCAACGGAAAGAACCCCTCGTGCAGCATTCCTCCCCGACCGGTGCCGACGAGACGTTCATCAAGACTTCATCACGATGTAGACTCGTGCCAACCATTCCGCGCCGGTTTCAACGGCGCGCCGTCGACCCCAGCGGCAATCTTGCAATGCAACAGCTGTGATCACACGGTTGATGACGTTTGAAGTCCCTGCTCTTCTCGCAACAGCACTATGACGTCCGTCACCAACGGAACAGGTTCACTCCCTGCACGCCGGCAATCGCGCCGGCAATGGTCAAGAGGCTCAGTCCCAGCATGACGTGGTGCAGCCGCTGCAGCCATTGGAATGTCGCTGCAGGTTTCGACGCTGCACGACGCACCAACCAGCGATCCAGGAACAACGGCTCGATCACGAACAGCATCAGCGTGAAGATCAGCCAGATCAGTGCCATTGCCGGCATCCACCAGGTTGCCGCTGAGGCGAACCAACTCCAGGCGTCCAGCCGCCAAGTCATGTAGAGACCGCTTGCCCCCGCCAGCATCGTGGTGATCCGCGCCTGGCGGGCGAAGCGCTTTTCCAGCGCATGGAACGCAGTAAATCGCTCGCCCGGCGGGCGCGAACGGCCAATCTCTGGCATCAACACGGTGGCAACGACGCCGGCGCCGCCGATCCAAAGCACAACGGCGACAACATGCACCGCCAGCGCCAACGCGACGTCGGTCATCACACGACTACGGCAGCCCCCAGAAAACGCGGGAACAGAATATTGGGTCCCGTGTGGATGTGCTCCATCAAATCATCAATCAGCTTCTTCGCCCCGACATAGAGCGCACGCCGGATTGGGCGGGCATCCTTCGGCGCGGCAAAATCGTCGGTCAGCCCTTCCAGTTCACGCAGATGCGTCGCGTGATCGTCGTGCTCCAACAGCGCCACGGCGATCACCTTTGCGATCATCGGGTTCCCGCCGCGGCGCATCATCGGGAGCAGTATGAGCTCGTCCTTCTTCATGTGGACTTCCAGCCGACCGCTCATGCGTCCCAGCACTACGGCGATCCCACGCGGCACTGCCTTGTGGTCGTTGTGCACAGCCTCAACGCGGCGAGCGAGACTGACCAACTCTGGAAGTTCACGCCGGTGCGTGGCGTGATAGCGGGTCTCGATCGGGTCGATCAGCGCCATGGTCACTTCGGGACGTTCCACCGGAAGGCCCTGTGCCGCAGCTGTCTGCCGCTCGGCCTCGAGTTGGTCCACCGCGAGGCCGCCCTCGACCGCGGCCCGGTCCAACGGCGCGCGGCCGCCACGGCAAAAATCCAGCTTGCGGTGCCGGAACGCCTCGGCTGCGCCGGACAGCGTTGCGGCGACGTCCGCCGGCATGCGCGTCGTGAGCCAGCTTTGGCTGGAAATGGCTCGACTCATTGCAGGCATTCCTTGTCCCGGTGCGGGGTTGGCCCCTAACTCGCATCCTGGATACCGGTTACCCTCCGCGTCCATTATGGTATCGTCAATACAAGTTCGGGGAGGCCTCATGCGCGTGCTGGCTTCGACTGACTACGCCCTGCAGTCCTGATATACCTCGCGTCGAGGCCGGAAGACG
>JASHVB010000604.1 GCA_030039695.1 Acetobacteraceae bacterium | reverse complement strand
TCCCCTATGGACAAGCCGGGGAAAACGCTCTGCGTTTCCCCCACCTTGCCCACAGGTCGGCGGCTGCCCACAAGCTTCACAGCGCCACCACATCAGCAAGGATTGAATTCGATTCCGGGAAAGGTGAAACCTTCAACCGCTTACCAGCCTTAGCTTGTTCTTCCCGGAACCTGTCCAAACGACCGAGACCACCGCACTTTAGCGACGATGCAGGAGGGGTTCCGGCTTTTGCAGTTGCAGTCTCTCGGCACCACTTGCCGATGAAGGTGATTCTGCAAGCCGAAGCTGGCCGTCCCGATGCGACTATCGCCACCGTAAAGTGACAAATCAAGGTCGTCGAACGGATCGGACATAGATGGTATATCGCCGAATTACATAGGGTACATAGGGTACATGGGGATATCTGACGACGTGCCAGCCGCACGATGTGACGGCGGCAGAGTCTGCCCACATGACCTCCCTCGACGTTTTGCGCAGCCAATCGGCAAAACTGTTTGAGCTCCAGGCCGCTGCCAGGCTGGCAAAGTTATGGTCCAGAACGGATCGGCTCGCCTAGGCTCGCGAGGTTCTGGGACCGATCTAGCGGTCGGGCGCAACAATCCCGCCAGCGAGCCGCCAGCTTCGGCCTATGGCATGTCGTAGCCGCGGATGCAGACGATGTGAGCTGGACCCTTCGATGAGGACCACCGGTTCCGGTAGTTAAGGTGGAAGCGGCGTCGTTCTGACCATTTAAGAATCTTAGGCTGCTTGCTGTTGTTGTGGCGGCGGTGGATATGTGGGCAACGCGTCAGCGTTGTCCAAGCGAAGCGGCATATCCACAGCCGATTCTCCGAACCCATCGCTCACGCCGGCGCGCCAGACCACCATCGGCGTCCGGTTGTCCAGCGACTGGTGAAGGCGCGAATGATTGTAGAAGCTGATCCATCCGGCGATCCCCGCCTTCGCTTCGCGCCCGTCGGCATAGCCGTTCAAATAGATGCACTCGTATTTCAGCGATCGCCACAGGCGTTCGATGAACACGTTGTCCATCCAACGGCCACGCCCGTCCATCGAGATCCGGATCCCCGCTGCGGCCAGCGCACCGGTGAATGCCGCGCTGGTGAACTGCGAACCCTGGTCCGTATTGAAGATCTCGGGGCGACCGAACCGCGCCAACGCTTCTTCCAGCGCCGACACGCAGAACGACACGTCCATCGTGTTCGACACCCGCCAGCTCAGCACCGCCCGGCTGGCCCAATCCATGACCGCCACCAGGTAGAGAAAACCGCGGCCAATCGGCAAATACGTGATATCGGAAGCCCAGACCTGGTTCGGCCGCTCGACCGTCACGTCACGCAGCAGATACGGATAGATCCTGTGTCCCGGCGCCGGCTGGCTGGTTCGTGGTTTCGGCCCGAGAGCGGCGATCCCCATCCGCCGCATCAGCCGCTGCACTCGCTTACGGTTGATCGCCGGCCCCTCTGCCCGCAGCATCGCGGTGATCCGCCGCGAGCCGAGGAATGGCCATTGCGTGAACAGCTCGTCGATGCGCCGGGTCAGCCTTAGTTCGTCGTCGGTTGCCGGGCGCGGCAGCCGGTAGACGCCGGAGCGGGCGATGCCCAGCATCGCGCATTGCCGGCGCACCGACAGATCCGGGTGGTTGCGGTCGAGCTTCGCTCTCCGGTCCGGCGCGCTCATCGTCCGAACCTTTTGGTAGAGTCGAGGAAGGGCGCGGGTTCCGTTTGTGGCGGCCCCGTTTCCCTTCCCCGCTCATCGAACGCAGCGTGCGGATTTCCCGCACTGCGCTCTCCGACTGGCTTCACCTCTAGGCACACGGCGTCGTGTCACAGCGGCGCGGGTTGAGCCGAAGCACCCCGAGCTCGCCATACACCGCTCCATACGTGAAGCGGTGGGTGCCATGCGATGCCACCTTGTGACGTCGAACCAGGAAACGTCGGACACTGTGATAGACGTGGTAGTCAACAGCGTCGTGGACCCGCTGACGTGAGCCGTAATCAAAGTACGAACGCCAGCCTCGTAGCAATCCGTTCAGCTGACGGCGCACTTCTTCCCACGGTGCCTGATTCCCCGGAACCAGGATCTCGCCAACTTTGTCTTTGATGCGTTGCACACTTTTCTTCGACGGACCTGCGCCCAGGTATCGCTGGCCATTCCCCCGAAAGTGGCGTGGCCCGAACGTATAGCCAAGAAAGTCGAAGCGCTCCTCCCGAGCGTTCCGGACCGAGGTCTTCTCCTCGTTGAGCGTTAGCCCAAGCCGCGTCATCACCTGCCCTGTCCACTTCCTGGCCTCTTCCGCGTGTCCGCGGCTGAGGATGACGAAGTCGTCGGCGTAGGAGACGACATGGGCTCGATAAGCTCTGTCCCGTCCGCTCGATCGCCAATACTTCAGGAACCGATTCATGTAGACGTTAGCCAGCATTGGGCTGGCTACTCCCCGTACGCAAAGGATAACTTCCGTGGCCAGCCGACCGTTCAGCGCCGGTGGGGGCTGAGGACGGTCCCGTACCGCCCGGCGGATGACTTGTGATTGGGATTGAGTGGCGGATCGTTATCGTGTCGTCGCTGACCAGCACTTCTTTCACCAGCAGTCGCACAATACGCTGACGTTCGATAACATCGACGGTTTGAGCACTTGTACGAAGCCGCGTAATGAAGCTCGACAGTGTCTCTGCAAGCTGCAGGTAAGCGGCACGGTTGGCGAGTTGATCCCGAAGTGACTTCAGCTCGCTTTGATAGAGTTGTTCGCGATGGCGCAAGTCCGGCATGCGCTGTCGTAATTCATCCAACGAGACCAGATCCTCCTGGTATGCTGTCATCAAGCGATCCTTGGCCTTTTGGTTTCGCATCAGGTCACGTCGCAGCGCCTCCTCGCGTCGCTTGTGCGGATCCGATTCCCGTGCTGCGGCCAAACGTCGATCAAGTTCAATTTGAATCAGCTGAGGGTTCTCCAACAGCCGCACAACCTCTCGCCATACGACATCATCGACGATCTCCTGTCGTACGGGGTGACTGTCGCATACACGTCCTCCAACGTAACGATATGCATCTGACCCCAAACAACGATAGTACAGGATCTTGCGTGCCGACGATCGGGTTGATGTTCGGTACAGGGCGTAACCACACTTCTGACAGGAGATCAGGCCCTGAACGATGCTCGGCGCAATCGTGCGACGTGGCGCGTGACGTTTGTTGGCATGCAGTAGCTCCTCCGCCATCGCGAACGTGTCTTCGTCGATAATCGCTGGCACCGGGATTTCAATCCATTGCTCTCTGGGCTGGTCACGATGGGCGCTCTGCCGGGCTATCGTGCCACCACGCATACGTACGGGGCGCGTGATGCGCCGGCGCTCTACGAGCTTCGTTTTGCCGAAACACGCTTTTCCCTTGTACGCAGGGTTCCGCAACACAGCCCAAACTGTTGACCGCTCCCAACGAGAGATCTGTTTACGCGTCGGCACACCCTTTTCGTTCAGATGCCGCGTGATTGCCGCAATACTCATGTGCTGGACGGTATAACACTCGTATATCGTGCGAACGACATCGGCTTCCTCTTCGATAACCCGGTACGATGCCGGCAGCCCGTCACGTTTGCGCACATATTGGTAACCATATGGAGCACCACACAACACATTAACCACGCCCTGCTGGGCACGATGACGCTTGCCACGACGGGATCGTTCCATGATTTGCGCCCGTTCGTACTCCGCAATCATGCCCTGGAATTGCAGCAGCAAATGGTCTTCCGGCGTGTCTGACCGTGGCGACCTGACAAATACCGTTTCAACATGATGGCGCGCAAACTCTTCCATGAGCAGAACCTGATAGGCGTATTTGCGGCTCAGTCGATCTGGTGAGTAGACCAAAACCACCTCGATCTGCCCTTCTGCGACCAAGTCCCGCAGTCGCTCCAGGCCAGGACGGATGAGGCTGGAGCCACTATAGCCGTCGTCCTCGATCACCCATTCATCCGGAACGCTGAAGCTTTGTTCTCGCGCAAATGCACGCAGTGCCGCGGTTTGGCTTGCAATCGTGTTCTCGTCTTTCTGCTTGTTCGACGACACCCTCGCGTAGATCACCGTCGCCTTCATCGTGATCCTCCGTCAGTTTTGCTGATCGACCGGTCGCGCGCACGTAATGCGGGACAAGCAGTTCGTAGGCTTGCTGTAGCTTGCTGGGTTGCAAGCGGTCAAAAGAATATTCCACCAATATGGCGCGGACTTTTCGGCCGCCGCCGTCAGCCATGCCTGTTGCGCTGACGCACTGCGGATAGAAACGCTTTCAGAGCACGCGTCACAATCTCGCTCAGCGTCAACCCGCTCGCGGCAGAATAGGCGCGCAATTGGAGAATGACGTCGCCAGGGATCTTGAATGTTGCCGGTATAGAAGGTTCGGCAACTGGCACCGCGTGGCCAATTGCCTGTGCTTGCTCCAGGTAGCGATATGCCTGTCGCAGCGATATACCCCGTTCGGACGATAATATCGTCGCTGCATCCGCCATAGCAGTGCCGCGTGACAGCAAGCGATGAGCTGCGTTCAGGTGTTCCGACTTCTGGAGCTTGGTCGACCGCACCATGGGACATGGACATATTGCCTATGACATATAGATATTACCGTTTGCGACGCA
>JASHVB010000059.1 GCA_030039695.1 Acetobacteraceae bacterium | reverse complement strand
TGGCCGACGCCTGAGGAGTTCGCCCGGAATGGCTGTGCCATTGAACCAAGCGATACGTGTCGGTGCCTATGTGCTGAAACAACACCTGATCGGCAGGAAGCGTTACCCGCTCGTGCTGATGCTGGAGCCCCTGTTTCGCTGCAACCTGGCCTGCGCGGGTTGCGGCAAGATCGACTATCCGGCGGAGATCCTGAACCAGCGTCTGTCGGTGGCGCAGTGCATGGAAGCGATCGACGAGTGCGGCGCACCGGTGGTGGTGGTCGCCGGCGGCGAACCGCTGCTCCACCGCGAGATCGAACAGATCGTTGAGGGCGCCATTGCGCGCAAGAAGTTCGTGATCGTTTGCACCAACGCGTTGTTGCTCGAGAAGAAGATGGACTTGTTCAAGCCGAGCAAGTGGTTCTCCTGGTCGGTACATCTTGACGGCTCGCGCGCGGAGCACGATGCGTCCGTCTGCCAGGATGGGGTGTACGACCGCGCCGTGGCGGCGATCCGCGAGGCGAAGCGCCGCGGCTTCCGCACCATCATCAACTGCACGCTGTTCGACAACGCGAAGCCCGAGCGTGTTGCGTCGTTCTTCGACGACGTGATGGCAATGGGAGTGGACGGGATTTCGGTGTCGCCCGGCTATGCTTATGAGCGCGCGCCGGATCAGCAGCATTTCCTCAACCGCCGGCGCACGAAGGAATTGTTCCGCGGTATCTTTGCCCGCCAAGGTAAGAAGAAATGGGCGTTCAACCAGTCGTCGATGTTCCTGGACTTCCTGGCGGGGAACCAGAACTTCCACTGTACGCCGTGGGGCAACCCGACGCGCACCTATTTCGGCTGGCAGCGCCCCTGCTATCTGCTTGGCGAGGGATATGCGCAGACGTTCCGCGAGCTGATGGAAGAAACGGACTGGGACCGCTACGGGACCGGCAATTACGAGAAGTGCGCCGACTGCATGGTGCATTCTGGCTACGAGGCGACAGCGGTGACCGAGACCATCCGCCGACCCTGGCGCGCCGCAGCGCAGGTCATGCGCGGCGTTCGCACCGCCGGCGAGATGGCGCCGGAAATCCCGCTCGAACACCAGCGTCCTGCCGAGTATGTGTTCTCGCGTCATGTTGAAACCGCACTGGCACGAATCCGCGCGCAAAAGCGCGAGGCCGCGGACGCTGCGGAGTGACAGTGCACCTCTGCCGCGCATGGCACGGCAGAGGTTTTTTCAGCTCTCCAGCTCGGTATCCCAGTAGAGATAGTCTCGCCAGCTCTCGTGCAGGTAATTCGGCGGGAAACTGCGGCCTTGATCCTGCAATTCCCACGTCGTTGGCTGACGCGGGTGACTGCGTGGGGACATGGCGCACTCCCGGGGCAGCCGTGATCCTTTGCGAAGATTGCAGTCGCCGCATGCGGTGACGACGTTCTCCCACGTTGTGCGGCCGCCACGGCTGCGCGGCACCACGTGGTCAAAGGTCAGGTCATGCGCCGGGAACCGCTCGCTGCAGTACTGGCAAGTGAAACCGTCGCGCAGGAACACATTGAACCGGGTGAAGGCCGGCCGGCGCGCCGTCGGGATGTAGTCCTTCAGCGCTATCACGCTGGGCAGGCGCATGCTCATGCTGGGCGAACGGACCTGCGTCTCGTACTCGCTGAGCACCGAGACGCGGTCGAGGAACACCGCCTTCACTGCGTCCTGCCAGGACCACAACGAAAGAGGGAAATAGGACAGGGGGCGGAAATCCGCGTTTAGCACCAGCGCCGGAAAAGTTTGGCCGCCGTCAGGCAAAGACTGCTCCCTTGCGTCCGGAGCGCAATGTCTGGTGCGGTTCCCATCGCCAGCCCGCCAGATATTGTGCGCCGCCGAGAACTCGTCGGGGTTATCGCAGACCGCACCGGGTGCCGCAAGCTGTCCGGCGCGCCAACGGCTCGCCAGAGCATGGATTCATGTCGCTGTCATCGTCCGGGAAATGCCTGAGGCAAGGCCTGGGTGGCTATCGAAAAGCCGGTGCCGTCGACGCCGTGACACCGCGGTCGAAGATAGGCGATAAGCACACATCACCGCCGAGGGCGTCAATGCATTGGTCGCTTGCATGGAGGCTGTCGAGTTGCCATGGACGTTCGACGCGGCCGAGCGTGACGATCTCGTTTAGACGGGACTGACGCGACGGGCGTGCAACGCCGCGAACCTGATGCAGCGTGGACGGCCAGCCGCATCGCGTCGCATCCAGCCGGCTGCCAAACAAGAGCGTTCATTCGCCCCCACCGCGCAAAGGACATGCGTCCCGCGACCGCGGAGTGATCAGTGGCCGTCGAGCCAGGCGTCGAAGCGCTGCTCCAGCTTGGCCAGGTTGGCATGCCAGAACGCGGTATCGAGCGGTATCGCCTCTTTCAGGTTGGCAGGGTTGGTCGGCGAGGCAGCCAGTTGGTCGGGCGGCAGGCCATCGTTGGCGCCGAACGCCAGGCCGGCGTTGCCAGTAATCTGAAACAATCGTCCCTCGATTGCCGGTGTGCCGATGAAATACAGGAACTGCTGGGCCCGCGCGACATTTGGGCTGTCCTTCAGGATGGCCCAGCTATTCACCTCGTACAGGCTGGCATTCCACTGAACGCCGAAATTGCGGTGTTGGGTCCAGTTCGCGGCGGCGATCCAGCCGGACGGTGCCGACGTCATCAACACCGCGCCGGAGCCGAGAATATGGGCGGCGTCGGGGCCGTTCTGCCACCAGACGATATACGGCTTGAGTTGATCGAGCTTGCGGAAGGCCCGGTCAACGCCGTCGCTGGTGGCGAGCACCTTGTAGACGTCGGCCGGAGCCACGCCGTCAGCCATCAGCGCGAATTCCAGGTTGCCGCGGACGCCGCGGTATAAGCCGCGCTTGCCCGGATACTTGGCCACGTCCCAGAAATCCGCCCAGCTCGGCGCGGTCGGGAACTTGTCCCGGTCCCAGGCCAGCACGAGGTTGCTCATTGTGGCGCCGACGCCACAGTCGCTGACGCCCTGAGACTGATAGTGCGTCCTGCCGCCGATCGCCGACCAGTCGAGCTTCTGAAAGGTGCCGTCGGCGCAGCCGGAGGCGAGCTCGTCGGCGCTCACCTCGATGACGTCCCAGGTGTTGTCCGGCGCCTTGATTTGCCTGTTGAGCGCGTCGATGCCGCCATTCCAGCTTTCCAGTTTGGTTTGGATCCCGGTGGCGACACTGAACGGCTGCACATAAATCTGTCGGACTGCGGGCGGCATCGTTCCGCCGCGTACAACGACCGTCAGGTCGCGCGCATTCGCGGCGAACGACGCGGCGAGGAGCGCCGCGGCGGCAAGAAGCTGGCGTCGAAGCATGCCTTGTCGATCCGGCCTTCCAGGTGGGCGGCGGACGCTACAATCCGCGGCCCGAATCGGCAACGCGGGAGCGGGACGTTGCGGTCACGACTCCTTCATTCCTTGGGTGACGGGAAAGGGACATTTTTCCGAGGCGGGCCGACCCCTCCCGCATGGTGGAGCCCGGTTCAACCCCCCAAAATCGTGCCGGCAGCGATACCAGCATCGGCAGCGGCAACCTTACGGCCGCCATCGATGCGCACGCGGCGTGCCTCGATGAAACCACCCTGGCCGTGGATCACCAGGCCGCTGTCGCCGACCGCGACCACCTCGCCGATCTTCTTGCCCTTCACCTCGGAGAACGTGCGGGCGATGCGCTTGCGGGCATCGAACAGAAAGAGCTTGTGCTCGCCCATCGACGTCCAGGCGCCGGGAGCGGGGTCGCAGCCGCGAATCAAATTGTAGGTGATGTCGACATGTGTCGCCCAGGTGATGCGTGATTCCGCGTCGCGGATGATGCCTTCATAGCCGGCGTTCGGTTCGTACTGCGCCAGCGCTGGCGCCTTGCCCGCGACGACTTGTTCCGCGACTGCCACTAGCGCCGCCACCCCCATCGGGAAGATCTTGCCGAAATAGAGCGATCCGAGCGTGTCCTCCGGCTCGATCCGCACCGAGCGCAGCAGGATCACCGGCCCTTCGTCCAGCCCGTCGGTCGGGCGGAAGATGGAGAAGCCGGTCTCGGTCCGGCCGCAGATAATTGCCCAACTCATCGACGATGCGCCGCGGTGAAGTGGCAACAGGCTCGGGTGGAACTGAATGGTGCCGAACTTTGGGATGGTGACGAAGTCCTGGGGCGCAAATTGCGTGACATAGGCCATCACGCCGATGTCGGCGTTCGCCGCGCGCATCGCCTCGAGCGCCGCCGGATCGGTCAGCTTGGGAAGCTGCTGCACATTCACGCCGCGCTCCTGGGCAGCGACGCGCAGGGGATCGGGACGGCCCTTCTCTGGCGCACAGAATACCGCGGTTACGTCGTCACCGCGGGCGAGGAATGCCTCCATGGTGGCCTTGCCGAAATCTTGCTGGCCGATGATGGCGATGCGCATGCGTTTGCCTCCCTTGTGTGGCGGCGGATCATTGGATGGGGAGGCAGGGATGTCGAGGGGTGAGGGAACTGAGCTGATGTCTCGCCGGTCCAAT
>JASHVB010000603.1 GCA_030039695.1 Acetobacteraceae bacterium | reverse complement strand
TGTGCACACCCGGGCAGTACCGTCCCCCGGTTGTCGCCGCGCCCTGCCTCCCGCAGACTGGCACGCACTGGATAGGGGAGAAAGAACCAATGGAAGTCCGTCTCGATGGCCGCACCGCTATCATCACCGGCGCCAGCGCTGGCCTTGGCCTGGCCATGGCGAAGGAATTCGCCGCGTCCGGCGCCAATGTCGCCATGCTGGCGCGGCGGCCTGATGTGCTGGAACACGCCATCGCGGCAGTGAACGCCGGCGCCAAGGGCGGCAGGGCCGCGGGCTTTGTCTGCGACGTCTCGAAAGCCGATGACATCAAGAAGACGGTTGCCGACGTCATGAAGACCTTCGGCAAAATCGATATTCTGATCAACAACGCGGGCACATCGCGCGCGATGCCATCGACCGAGATCACGGACGAGATGTGGCACGAGGACCTTGAATTGAAACTGTTCGCGGCGATTCGGCTGACCCGCCTGGTGTGGCCGGGAATGAAGGAGCGGCACTGGGGTCGGATCATCAATGTGCTTAACCTAGGCGCCAAGGCGCCCCGGGCGAACGGCGCGCCCACCGCGGTGTCGCGTGCCGCCGGCATGGCGCTGATGAAGGTGCTGTCGCAAGAGGGCGCCAAAGACGGTATTCTGGTCAACGGCATGCTGGTGGGGCTGATCGACTCCGACCAGCACGTGCGGCGCCACGCCCGCGAGGGCTCCAACACACCCTACGAAGAATTCCGCGCCAAGATGGGCGCCAACGTGCCGATCGGCCGCATTGGCAAGGCAGAGGAATTTGCCGCGATGGCCTGCTTCCTGTGTTCTGATCTCGCTGGCTTTACCACCGGTGCCGCGATCAATATGGACGGCGGCGCCAGCCCGGTGGTGTAGAGACCCCTGTCCACTACGCGGGAGAGGGTCGGGTGAGGAATATCGCGCCAGCAGCCCCTCGCCCTGACCTTGTCCCGCCTCGTGGCCCAGGTGGAGATGTGCATGGCCAGAATCATCCCAGTACCGCCCTTCGACTGCGTGGTGTTCGGTGCCACCGGCGACTTGACGTTGCGCAAGTTGCTGCCGGCGCTCTACTACCGCTTTCGCGACGGACAGATGACCAAAGACGCCCGTGTCATCGGTGCGGCGCGCTCCGCGCTGGACGACGACGCGTTCCGCCAGCGCGCAGTGAATGCGCTGCAGCAGCATGTGGCTGCGGACGACATCGACGATGGCACGATGGACCGCTTCTGCGGCTGCCTGCGCTATGTTCCGCTCGACGCCACGAAACGCGACGCGGACTGGGACGCGCTGAAACAGGTGTTGCGCCCGGAGTGCGTCCGCGTCTTCTACCTGGCCACCTCGCCCGACCTCTACGGTCCGGTCTGCGCCAACCTGGGCGCGGTCGGCCTGGTGACGGAAAACTCCCGCGTGGTGCTGGAAAAACCGATTGGCCATGATCTGGCCTCGGCGCGAGAGATCAACGACAAAGTCGGCGCGGTGTTCTCCGAAGCGAAGACGTTCCGCATCGACCACTACCTCGGCAAGGAAACCGTGCAGAACCTGCTCGCGCTGCGCTTTGCCAACACGATCTTCGAACGCCTGTGGACCACTGACGTGATCGACCACGTGCAGATCACCGTCGCCGAGACCGTCGGGTTGGAAGGCCGCGGCGGTTATTTTGACCGCGCCGGCGCGCTGCGCGACATGGTGCAAAATCACATGCTGCAGCTCCTCTGCCTGATCGCGATGGAGCCGCCGGTGTCTCTCGAGGCCGACCGCGTGCGCGACGAGAAGCTGAAGGTGCTGCGCGCGTTGCGCCCGATCGAGCCGCACGACGTAGCGCTGTTGACCGTGCGAGGTCAGTACGCTGCCGGCGCGATCGACGGCAAGCCGGTACCGAGCTATCTCACCGACCTCGGCGCGCAGGAACCGAGTGCTACGGAGACCTTCGTCGCGCTGAAGGCGACAGTGTGCAGCTGGCGCTGGGCGAATGTGCCGTTCTACCTGCGCACCGGCAAGCGCTTGCCACAGAAGGTGTCGGAAATCATCGTACAGTTCCGCGCTTTGCCGTTCTCAATCTTTTCGTCCGACTCGGCAGAGTGGCAGCCCAACCGGCTGATCATCCGGCTGCAGCCGGAGGAGGGCATGCGGTTAGGCATGATGACGAAAGATCCCGGTCCTGGCGGGATGCGCCTGTCGCCAACCGGACTGGATATCCGCTTTGAAAAGACGTTCCACATGCGTTTCCCCGACGCCTATGAGCGCCTGCTGATGGACACCGTGCGTGGCGACGCCACGCTGTTCATGCGGCGCGACGAAGTGGAAGCCGCGTGGTCCTGGGTCGAACCGATCCTGGAGGCGTGGTCCGGACGAGCCGATCATCCGCGGCCGTATGCGGCCGGAAGCTGGGGGCCGACGGGTGCCATCGCGCTGATCGAACGCGATGGCCGGACCTGGCACGAGGAGATTGGGTAACCCGGATGGAAGGCAACGATGCTGGCGGCTGCCGCTATGTCTTGAGCGGTGCGCCAATTCGTCCCCGATCCATTTCGGATGGCACACGTGCACCCCGTGGCCGGTTCCGCGAGGGCCATCGTACGTCATCTGCAGGGCGTTCTCTCGCCGCAGGACTCATTGCATGCCCTAAGCTAACGCGCGGCAATGGGACATTGAATGAAAATCGCCGCGGCCATCGCCGGCGATTTTCAGCGGCGCGCAACACGTGGAGATCGGGGTGTTCGGTGTGGTGGTGCCCGTCGACCGGTTTGGCAGACCCGGCCACTCGTCGCTAATTGCGTGGATCGCGCACAGCCGGATCACACGGTCGAGGTGAAATTGCCGGCGGCTGACGGGCAGCGGCAGATGCTTCGGTCGCGATCGAAACCGCGTTCCCGGTCGCGGGCATTGACCGGCAGGCCACGCGTCTTCGCCTATGACCGCGTCAGCGGGTTCGCCAATTGACTGAGCAGACTGCGATGCCAGCTCGCGCGACGTGGTCAGCGCCCGGTAACGGATTGGTCGCTGCACCGACGGCGAGGCGGAAGGCTGGACGGGGTGCAGGCGTGCCAGGACCATGGCCGCGATGAGCCGTCTGAGTGTGCTGAGCAGCATGGCTCTCTGCCGCCTGACTGGTAAGCGCAACAGCGCCGCCCTATGCCATATCAGCCACCGAGAGCTTCGCATGGCCGCGCCGATATCCGAGACGCTCGTCTCGCTCGGCCTCAGTGGCGACCAGGATGGTTGCTCGACGACAGCCCCAGCGTCACACCGGAGCTTTTTCATCCCGGCTGGCCTGGCCTACAAGCAATGCAGCCGCGGAGGAGACCGTCATGCCGAATACTGTATCCCGCTGGGATTCTCCCCTCCCAATCCGTTATCCGGACCCCGACATCGTCGTGCTGGACAAGCGCTTCGAGCACCTGATCTTGGGTAATGCCGGAATCGAGCGGATCGCCGCTGGCTGCCGCTTCACCGAAGGCCCCGTCTGGCTCGGCGACACGCGCCAGTTGTTGTTCTCCGACATACCAAACGACCGCATCATGCGCTGGGACGAGGAGACCGGGACCGTCAGCGTGTTCCGCCGGCCGTCGTTCTATGCCAATGGCAACACGCGCGACCGACAGGGCCGCCTGATCACGTGCGAGATGGGCAGCCGGCGACTTACGCGCACCGAATATGACGGCAGCACCACTGTGCTGGCGGAGGCGTTCGAGGGCACTCGACTGACTGGTCCGAACGACGTGGTGGTAAAGTCGGACGGCTCGATCTGGTTCAGCGACAACGGCGCGGGCATTCGCGGCAATTATCTCGGGCACAAGGCGCCGCAGGAGCTGCCGTTCCGTGTGTATCGCATCGATCCGGCGACCGGGGCGATCAGTATCGCTGTGGGCGACATGCAGCGGCCGAATGGCCTGACGTTCTCACCGGATGAAAGCAGGCTTTACGTCGTGGATACGCCGGCGGGGACCAAGACGGTGCATGTCTACGATATTGTCGAGGACGGCACGAAGGCGGTGAATGGCCGGTTGTTCTACGACCAAATGCCGGGCTATGCCGACGGCATCCGCTGTGACACCGAAGGCAATGTTTGGAGCGGCTTCTCTGGCGGCGAGGGCGAGGACGGCGTTGCGGTGTTCAATCCGGACGGCATGCTGATCGGCCGGATCCTGTTGCCCGAGCGCTGTGCCAACGTCTGTTTCGGCGGCGCCAAGCGCAACCGCCTGTTCATGGCGGCGAGCCAGTCGATCTATGCAGTCTATGTGGAGGCACAAGGCGCACCGGGCGGATAGCCGGAGAACGACGTCTCCCGATTCGCGGGAGAGCCCACTGCAAATCGGCGGGCCAGGGGCGGAACGCACGGACCTCGAGTGCCTTCCGCCCGTCACCCCAGCGGCTTTGCAGCGCGACCTCTAACGCGCAGTGCACGGAAGGTGTGGGATCCTATCCCTGAAATCGGGTAATCCTTCCGGCCGTCATGCCGCCATCGATCACCAGCTCCGATCCCGTCACGTGCTGCGACGCGTCGGACGCAAGATAGAGAATGCCGTCGGCAATATCCTCCGGTCGTCCCGCTTCTCCCATCGGCACGATTGCCGCGGCGATCGCCTGCGGATCGAGCGGTGCGTTTGCGCCTGGCGGCAACTTCGTCCAGATCGGTGTGTCGATAACGCCGGGATGCACCGAATTCACCCGGATCTTGTCGCCCGCCTGCGCGCATTCCAGCGCGATCGACTTGGCGAACAAGCGCACCGCGCCTTTCGTCGCACTGTAGCCCGCGAGACCCGCTGAACCGCGCAAACCCGCGACAGACGACATCATGATGATCGAACCGCCGCCGGAACGCCGCATCAACGGGATGCAGTATTTTACCGACAGGAACACGCCATCGACATTCACCGCCATCTGCCGGCGCCAGTCGGCGAGCGACATCTCGATTGCCGGACCCATAATACCGATGCCGGCATTTGCGACGAGCACGTGCAGGCCGCCGAACCGGCGTTCAGCGGTCGCAACAACCTCCGGCCAGGATGTCTCATCGGCCACGTCCTGACGCACAAACGCGCCTCCAGTTTCACCAGCGATGCGCTGCCCACCGAGTTCATCCAGGTCGGTCAACAGTAGTTTTGCGCCCGCACGTCCGAAGGTCCGCGCGCACGCCGCGCCGATTCCGGAAGCGGCGCCGGTGATCAGTGCGACCTTGCCATCGAGCTGTGTCATTGGGTTCCCTCCCTTGCGTCCGGCCCGCCGTGATCATTCCATCGGCCGGGAGGGAAGGGGAGGGGAGGGGACGATGCTGGCGGGCAAGGCAGCGCTGGTGAGCGGCTCGCTGGGTGCAGCGTCATGGTGGACGGATATGCCGATGCCACAACGGTGCAGGAGTGCGTGGCGCAGTTGACGGCGTTGGGCGTCCATGCCGGGTATCATCCGATCCACCGTCGCCATCCGCAGCAGGTCGTGTCCGGGATAGATGCAACGACGCAAGCACTCAGCGGTCGAGGCGGCCGTGTTCAACGCGGCAGTGCGGCGGAGAATTTCGGGCTGTAGCACCGAGACGAGGCGTTAGCGGTCAATCTCTCCCGCTCCAGGGGAGCGACGTAGGTAGGTCAGTACTTCCCGGCTGCGATGTGCCAGCGGCATACACGCCGTACTCTGCGTCGAATCGTAAACGCAGCGATGCGTCTTCAGAACCTACCCGCGCAAGTACCGGCACCAGGGTCAACGGGGTCTGCAGTGCCCCCGCGACCGAACGGTCTGCGGTCGTTGCGAGGAGCGCAGCGACGACGCCTCGATCTGGTTCGCGGTTCAAGCCCGCCGGAGATCGCTAGGGCGTTTCGCTACCCGCAATGATACGCCGGCACCACGTCTCGACTTGCAGTGCTAATTCAGCCCGTAAAGCCGTGCCACGTTGTCGCACACGATCTTCTTCTGCACGCCGGGCGAAAACGCTGACAGGTTTTCCGCCAGAATGGCGTGCGATGTGGGCCAGAGCGAATCGGGGTGCGGATAGTCCGAACCCCACATGATATTGTCCTCGCCGATTAGCGGCACGATCGGCTCCAGAAACTTGTCCTGCTGATACGTGACGTAACCCTGCCGACGGAAATAGTCGCTTGGCTTCATCTTGAACCCGAGACTGCGTGCGCGGTCGTGATACTCGGTGTCGAGCCGGTCGAAGATATAAGGCAGCCACGTCACCCCGGACTCGCCGAGCACGAATCTGAACTCCGGATACTTCTCGCAGGCGCCGGACGCGAGCAGCGACACCAGCACTTCCATCGTATCGGTCTGGAACAGGGCCGAACGGACCAGACGATATTCGGTGGCGTATTCCTTTTCCATCTCCGGCGTGTTCGGCGCGCGCACGGCCTGGAAGCCGGTGGAGTGGAAGGAGATCGGGAACCGGCACTCCGCCGCGGCTTCCCACAACGCATACCAATCGTGGTGCCATAGCGGCACCACCATATGCTTGAACGCGAGGTCACCCCCACGCAGCCCCATTTTGGCGCAGCGTCGCACCTCTGCTGCTGCGGCTTTCGGATCGTGGTTCGGCACGATCGCCAGCGGGAACACCCGATTGGGATCGGCCCTCTTCGCGAAGTCGGCAACCCAGTTGTTGTAGACCTGATCCGCCCAGCCGCGCATCTCGCGGTCAGCGATCATGTGGTTGATCATCAGGCAACCATATACGACCTCGGCCGCGAGGTTGTCCTTGTCCAGATCCGCGACGCGCAGTTCCGGCGTGGTCGGGCGGGGTTTCGCGCCCTCGCGATAGTCCCACTCGAAGCCGGCGTCCTTCATCTCGTCCACGTGGTGGAACGAACCCTTCTGATATTTCAGGAAGCCGGGGCCGACGCCGTTCCACATGCCGCGATCCTGATTGTCGACGAACCAGTGTAGTCCGTCGTCGCGTTCCTCGGTCCGCGGCGCGTTCTCGCGCCACTCGCGCGGCGCCTGCGACGACCACAGATCGGCGGGGCAGTAGGTCAGGTCGATGTGATTGTCAGCCGAGATCAGTTTATCGAGCATCGCGCTCCTCCTGTTGCCGCGATGGCGCAGAGGCTCGGGCCTGCTCTGTCATGGGCCGCACGCCACGCCACGCCATGATGGACATCGATGCTAGGCACGTGGCGGCACGCGAGGCAATCCCGGTTTTGTCGGCGTTGCGCCGGCGGTGCTGTTCACAGCGTCTTCCGGACCTGCGCGAACAAGCTGGTTCGGCCAATACTGTTGCCGATCATGACAGGCAGAAACCGGGGTCGCACCGGCAATCACGACCGCCGCGCCGCGCATGCGACGCGGCATCAGTGGCTATCGACGCTACAGCGACCATTAAGTGTATTGAACACCCACCGTGAGCCGACATTGTGGTGACGCGAGGCGTAGTACTGGTGTCAGCGGCTGACGGTGGCGCCTGCAGGAGAGGCCCACTTCCCGGCTGCGCAACCCAACGACCACGCCACATTCGTTGGGGTCGCCCACCGGTGGGTCCTGCTTCACAACGTGATGTCCAACTCCACTCTGTCCAAAGGTTCGGTTGACGACCATCCTGGGCCTGACCTCACCTCGCCCTACGCCGCCACCATTTCGCGCTGCTCCACCCTCCGCAACTGCGCCAGCAGCATGTTCCGCCGCGCGGCTGCCTTTGCGCGGTTCGCGTCCTTCACCGGGCCGAACCCTCGGATCATGTCCGGCAGCTCCGCCAGCGCGACCGCGGCATCCAGCGTCTCCGGCCGCAGTCCGTTAAGCGCGGCGTGCAGGTCCGCGACATAAGCCTCGATGAGCGCCACCTCCGCGCGCCGCTCGGCCTGCCAGCCGAACGGATCGAGCCGGGTGCCGCGCAGTACCTTGCCGTGGCGCAGCACCCGGAACAACGGCAGCGCGAACCAGCCGGGCAGAGCGGTTTTGCGCCGCCGGCCGGTCGTCGGATCGATGCGTGAGACCAGCGGCGGCGCTAGATGGAACACTGGGCGCGGGCCATACGATGCGGCGGCGTGCAGCCGCGCCACTTCGTATTCGTCCTTGTAGGCCATGACGCGGAACAGGCCTTCTGCGACGGCGCGCGACAGGCGGCCGGGCGCGCCGAACACCGTAGTCTCGCGTGCAATCGCCTGGCGCACCAAGGTCCGATAGCGGGTGGCATAGTCGTGAGATTGATAGTCGACCAGGGCCGCCGCACGCGCCTCGATCAATGCATCGAGCGAGGCCGGCGGCGCCTCGGTCTTGCCCAGTATTTCGGCTGCCAGGTCCGGATGCTCCACCAGCACCCGGCCCCACAGGAACGCGCGCCGATTCAGCTCGACCGCGGCGCCGTTCAGCTCGATCGCACGCAGGATCGCCGGCGCGCCGACCGGCACTAGGCCGCGTTGCCAGGCCACGCCGAGCAACAGCGTGTTCATCGCCTGTGCATTGCCCAACAAGCGCTCGGCGATCCGAACGGCTGGCAACCAGACCGAATGCGCAGCATCCGTGGCGGCCTCGATGGTCCGGCGATGCAGTGCGGCGTCG
>JASHVB010000602.1 GCA_030039695.1 Acetobacteraceae bacterium | reverse complement strand
GCCGATCCTCGACCAATGGGCGCCGCTGATGCAGGCGATCGGCTGAATGATCCATACGCTGCCCTCCTCCGCTTAGGGGAGGGGGCGGTAAGAGGGCTGACCCAGCGGACGCGCTCGCGGCGGCGTGACATCGCGGGGTTTCCGTCCCGGCCACCTCGCGGGTTAGAAACGCACGCATGCATCAGCCCCTGACCTTCCCGCACCAACATCCGCCCTCGCCGGGCGAGCTGGTTCCGATTTCGCCCGGCGTGCAATGGCTACGACTGCCGCTGCCATACCGACTCAACCACGTGAACATCTACCTGATCGAGGACGATGACGGCTGGGCGGTGCTGGACACCGGCCTCGCAACCGAAGCATGCCGCACGGCGTGGGACACCGTGCTGGCCGGACCGCTCGCCGGCCAGCGTCTGACCCGCATGATTGTCACGCATTACCATCCGGATCATGTCGGCCTCGCAGGCTGGCTGTCGGACCGGTTCGACCTGCCGCTGTCGATGCCGCGGCCCGAGTATCTTTATAGCCTGGCACTGCAATACGCGCCGGGCGACCTTGGTGCGGATACCTATCGGACGTTCTACCGACGGCACGGATTATCACCTGAAGTCACTGAACTGGTGCTCTCCCGCGGCCATGAATATCTACGCCGCACCACCGGCGTGCCGACGACCTATCATCGCATCCAGCACGGCGACACGCTGCATATTGGCGCGCGTGATTTCCATGTGATCACCGGCGGTGGCCACGCTCTGGAGCAGGCGATGCTGCTGCGGCAGCAGGAAAGGCTGTTCTTCGCGGCGGATCAGGTGATTGCGCGGATCTCCCCCAATGTCAGCGTGCACGCAATGGAGCCGGACCTCGACGCGCTCGGCATCTATCTGCGCTCGCTGAGGTCACTGCGCGACACGGTGCCAGAAGACCTGCTGGTGCTGCCGGGGCATGGGTTGCCCTTCTTTGGCTTGCATACGCGGCTGGACGAACTGATCGAACACCACGCGCAGCGTTGCGGGCTGATTGCCGATGCGTGCCGCGATCGGCCACTCTCGGTGGCGGAAATTGTGCCCTACGTGTTCCACCGCCAGCTGGACGAGCACCAGACGGGATTCGCGTTCGGCGAGCTACTGGCTCACGTCAATCATATGCTTGCGGCGGGGAGTTTGGTGTTGCAGACCGACGCGGAAGGGATCGATCGGTACAGATCGGCGTAAGCATCTCCTGCGCTGTGCGCGGAAGAGGTTGCTGTAGACCCAGTGCACTTCCCCCATTCCCGGCGCCATTGCCTGCTCCCGTGTCACCGTGCACGTGAAGAGCGGCACGCCGGCGAGATCAGCATCCGTCAATCCGCCGCGCGGGTGTGGCGCGATTGGCAATATCCTGCTTAACCCTGCCTCGCCGGGCGGCGCGGGAGGTTGCATGCGCGGAAAAGCCATCAGCGTCTGGATCGCGGTCGCTGTCGCGGTACTGTTCGTCCTGGGACGCGTCAACGGCATCGCGGTCGATTGGGCCTGGTTCACCTCGGTCGGCTATGGAGGCGTGTTCTGGACCGTGTTTCTCGCCAGAGCCGCCATGTTCGGCGCCGTTTTCGTCGCGACGGCGCTGATCCTGTGGGTCAACGCGGCACTCGCCCTTCGCTTCGCCCTGCCGCAGCTGGTCCGCGCTGCCGCTCGGGAGGACCGCCGCCTCGCCACCATTGAGGCCCTCCCTGGGTCGCCGGCTGCCACGCTCATGCCAGAACTTCCACTGCGCGCATGGCATCTACTGGCCCTGGTCGTCGTTCTCGTCGCCAGTCTGCTGATTGCGCTCGCCGAAATCGGCACGTGGGAGACGGCCTTACGGTTCCTCTACCAAGTGCCGTACCGCCAGGCCGATCCGCAGTTTGGGAAGGACATTGGCTTCTACCTGTTCTCGCTGCCGGCCTATGTCGCGCTGAACGATTGGTTGCTGGTGGTCCTGGTGGTGGCAATCGCGATGGCCGGCGCGGTGTATTTCCTGCACGGCGCGATCAACCTGGACCGCCGACCGCGACGCATCGCCTCCGCGGCGATCGCGCATGGTTCGGCCCTGCTGGGATTCTGCTTCGCCCTGAAGGCGTGGTCCTACGTGCTGGACCGCTATCTGTTGCTTTACAACGACAACGGCGTCGTGGTCGGCGCGGCATATACCGACGTGCATATCGAACTGCCCGTGCTGTGGGTTCTGATCGTGTTTTCCGCCGCTGCCGCGGTGCTCGCCTGGGCAAATGTGTGGCTGCGTACGCACCGGCTGGTGATCGCCTCGGTAGTACTGGTGTTCGGCACATCCTTCGTGTTCGGCGACGTGCTTCCGGGCTTGTTTGAGCGCTTCATCGTCAAGCCGAGCGAGTTGCAGCTTGAGACTCCTTATTTGCAGCGCAACATCGCGCTGACGCGAGAGGCATACAACCTCAACAAAATCACGGTGAAGCCGTTTGCGGCCGAGCAGGAGCTCACATATCAGTCGCTTGAACACAATCGGGGGACCGTCAACAACATCCGATTGTGGGATTGGCAGCCGCTGATGGACACGTACGCGCAGTTGCAGGAGATCCGGACCTATTACAAGTTCCTGGATGTTGATGTCGACCGCTATCACCTGAACGGCTCATATCAGCAGGTGATGCTGGCGCCCCGCGAGATCGCCCCGTCGCTACTCGCCCCCAACGCGCAGACCTGGGTGAATCTGCATCTCTTGTTCACGCACGGTTATGGCGTAGTCATGTCGCCGGTGACGCAAAAATCCAGCGAGGGCCTGCCGATCTTCTACCTGAAGGACATTCCGCCGATGGCCGATGGCGGCCCAGAGATCACCCAGCCACGCATTTATTTCGGTCAGAACATGCCGGGCTACGTCATCGTCAAGACCAGCACGTCGGAGTTCGACTATCCCAAGGGCGCCCACAACGTCTACGCGTCCTATGACGGTGCCGACGGCGTCCCGATCGGCAACGAGGCCTGGCGCAGCCTGTTTGCCTGGCACTTCAGCGACACCAACATTCTGCTCAGCCGCTACATCACGAGCAACAGCCGCATCGTCATGCACCGCGACATCCAGGACCGCGTGCACACGATTGCGCCGTTCTTACAGCTTGATTACGATCCATATACGGTGATCAGCGGCGGCAAACTCTATTGGATGCAGGATGCCTATACCACCAGCGACTGGTTCCCGTATTCGCAGCCGCAACCGGGTGTCGGCCTGAACTACATCCGAAACTCCGTGAAGATCGTGATCGACGCGTATAACGGCACGACCACGTTTTACGTCGCCGATTCCACCGACCCGATCATCAGGACCTATCAGCGCATCTTCCCGGAATTGTTCGAGCCGCTGAGCGCCATGCCACCCGGTCTGCAGCGGCACATCCGCTATCCGGAGGACATGTTCTACATCCAGGCGCAGCAGTACCGTGCTTATCATATGACAGCGCCGGAAGTATTCTACAATCGCGAGGACCTGTGGCAGTTCCCACGTGAGTCAGCCGCGCCGGATGGCGACACCGCCGGTAGCCGGATGGTGCCCTATTACGTGATGATGCGCCTCCCGGGCGATCAGGGCGCGCAGTTCTTCCTGATGCTGCCGATGGCGCCGAGCCAGCGCGAGAACATGATAGCCTGGTTCGCGGCGCGCTGCGATCCGCCAGAATATGGCAAGCTGCTGGTCTACGAATTCCCCAAGGACAGGCTGGTCTACGGGCCATTCCAGATTGAGGCGCGCATTAACCAGAATACGGAAATCTCGCAGCAGATTTCGCTGTGGAATCAGATGGGTTCGCGTGTGATCCGCGGCAACCTGCTGGTCGTGCCAATCGACAACTCGTTGCTCTACGTGTCACCGCTGTATCTGCGCGCGGAATCGGGCCAGTTGCCGGAACTCAAGCGCGTCATCGCTGCCTATGGCGACCGCGTGGTGATGGAGGATACACTGCCCGAAGCGCTGGCGGCGTTGTTCCAGCAATCCATTCCGACCGCAGCGACGCTGCCATTCGCCACCGCGCCGCCCGCAGACGAACGGGCGCGCGCGGCGCTGGCGCATTACGACAAAGCGATCGAGCGCCTGAAAGCGGGTGACTGGGCCGGCTTCGGCGCCGAGCTTAATGCGTTACGACCGCTGTTGCAGCAGCTTGGCGGGCAGCCAGCGCCGCGCTGACGGTCGGTGGTTCCAGTGCCGCCTTCTACCTTGTGACATGAGCCGTGCTCTGGCCGAGCGTATGTGCGCGCCGCCGCGCCGCCTCGGACGCCGTTCCGGTGGTTGCGGCGGCGTATCGCACTTGCCCTGCAGATATTCGCCGATTGCATTTCGCCGCTTGCGAGGTGCAGCCCGGGCGACAGCAATGGCCGCGAGGAAGACCAGCACGGAGATGGTGGGCCGGCTCATGCATCCTTTGTCCGCGGAGTGGGGTTGCAGTGACGTATCGGTACGCTCTTGCCCTTGCCCTGTGGAGCCCATTGAATGCCGCGTCCGCCACAACAGGGAAGCGCGCCAATGCCGAGACTCGCCGGAAAAGTCGCCTGGATCACTGGCGCAGGCAGCGGCATCGGTGAGGCTGCCGCTGTCGCTCTGGCCCAGGAAGGCGCAACGACCGTCCTGACCGGCCGCCGCTCCACACCGCTGGAGGATGTCGCACAGCGCATCCGTGCTGCCGGGGGCGAGGCGCAAGTGCAGCCGGCGGATCTGACCATCGCGGCGCAGGCGCAGGGAGTGGGTGAATTCATCAAGGCGAAGCTGGGACGGCTCGACATTCTGGTTAACAACGCCGGCGTCAACATCGTCGACCGTCACTGGGACAAGCTGAACCCCGACAGCATCGAGTACATGGTGAAAGGCAATCTGACCGGCGCACTATATTGCGTGACGGTCGCTCTGCCGTTCATGCGTGCGCAGCAGGACGGGGTAATGATCCACACTGCCTCGATGGCCGGCCGCTTCATCGGCAACATGAGCGGCCCGATCTATACCATCGCCAAGCACGGCATCGTGGCGATGAGCCATGGCCTCAACATGCAGGAATGTGTGAACGGCATTCGCTCCACCGTGTTCCTGCCCGGCGAGGTGGCGACCCCGATTCTCGACCAGCGACCGAATCCGGTGGGGCTGGAGGAGCGCACACGCATGGTGCAGCCGGCAGACTGCGGCGATTTGATCCGCTACATCGCCTGCCTACCGAGACACCTGGTAATGAACGAGGTGCATCTGGCGCCGACCTGGAACCGCGGCTATGTCGCCGCACTGCAACGCAAGCTATAAGGAAACGCATGCATGGCCACGAACCGACGCAAGGTGATGGTGCCGCACACCATGGGCACCGAGGGCGTCGATCTGCTGAAGGCTCGCGACGACATCGAGACGATTATCTATTCCGCAACGATTCGCCAGGCGGAACTGGTGCCGATGCTGACCGACATCGCCGGCATCGCGCTGTCCGGCACGCCGTACAAGCAGACCGAGATGGAGGCCTCACCGGCGATGCAGGTGGTGGCGCGCATCGGCGTCGGCTATGACGCGGTGGAAGTACCGGCGCTGACCGCACGCCGCGTGCCGCTGATGGTGGCAGGGACAGCGAACTCAACGTCCGTCGCGGAACACGCGTTCCAGTTGATGATCTCGCTGGCGAAGCGGCACGAGGTGCTGGACAAGCTGGTGCGCGAAGGGCGCTGGGGCGAGCGGCAGGCCGGGTTGCCAATGGAAATTTCCGGAAAGACCGTCGTGATCGTTGGCTTCGGTCGCATCGGCACGCGGCTCGCGCGGCGCTGCCTGGCGTTTGACATGCAGGTGCTGATCTACGATCCGTACGTCGATCCGGCGACAATCCGCGCTGCTGGCTGCGAGTCAGTGGCGGACCTGGATGCCGCGCTGACGCGCGCCGATTTCGTTTCCATCCATTGCCCGAAAAATACTGAGACGGTGGGCATGTTCAACGCGTCGCGCCTGGCGAAGATGAAGCGCAGTGCGTATCTGGTGAACACCGCGCGCGGCGGGATCATCGACGAGCGTGCACTTTACGGGGCGCTGACCGCTGGGCAGATCGCGGCGGCCGGACTGGATGTGTTCGAAGCGGAACCAACGCCGCGGGACAACCCGCTGCTGCAACTGGGGAATGTCGTTGCATCGCCGCATATGGCTGGCGTGACGACGGAAGCTGTCGCGGCGATGGCGGTGCAGACCGCAGAGAACATTCTGAGCGTGCTGGACGGTGCGCCGATCCGCGAAAACGTCATCAACAAAGAGGTTTTGTAACCGCTCCCGCGCCACGCGCGGGAGACGTCGCGGTGCGTATTGCCCGCGGAGGGTGCCGCAACCCGCAAAGGATTGAGTCTCATGCCGCAGCCCGACCATATCTCTAAACTCGGTGTTCCCGCCCCCACGACGCTGGACGATGACCTCCAGACCATCTGGCGCAAATGCGTGGACAAGCTCGGCTTCGTGCCGAACGTCTATAGTGCGTACAGCCTGAGGCCACAGCGTCTGCGCAATTTCATGGCGATGTACAACGAAATTATGTTGTCGGAATCGTCACTGTCGAAGCTGGAGCGCGAAATGGTTGCGGTTGTCGTGTCATCAGCAAACCGCTGCTATTACTGCCTGGTCGCACACGGCGCGGCGGTGCGGCAATTGTCGGACGATCCCGAGCTGGGCGAGATGATGGCGTTGAACTATCGCGTGGCGAAGCTCGATGCGCGACAGCGCGCGATGTTGGACTTCGCGTGGAAGCTGACCACAACGCCGTGGCTGGTCGAGGATGCCGACCGCGACGAACTGCGCGCCGTTGGCTACAATGAGGAAGCAATCTTCGATCTGGCCGAGACTGTGGCGTTTTTCAACCTCTCGAACCGCATGGCATCCGCGACCGACATGATGCCGAACAGGGAGTATCACCGAGCGGTGCGAGGGTGACGTCGCAGCGAGTCGCGCTGTCGGTGCGCGTCTCTGCCGCGTGCGCGGCTGCGCAGGATCTACAATTAAACCATAGGCACATGAAGGCATGATGGCATGAAGGGTTTCACTACGACCTTCCTGCCGTCGTGTCTTGTATCTTTGGGAAGGCGTGAGACATGTGCGGGGCTAACACGTCGGCAACCACGCTGACCGCCGTGCGCTACAACTCAGGGATCATTCTCGTCTGCATCTGCGAGCGGCTTTTGATCCGGAATACCAGGGCGCGGGGCGGCACTGAGTGGCGGGCGGGCAAGGTGCGACCCCGCCAGACATCCCTTTGCTCGACTGAACCAGGACAATCCCGTAATCCCGATGTGCGGGTGGCGAGGCCGCCGCGCATAGGGGCAGTCGATGATGGCCGACGGCCACCGTGCACCGCCACTGACCGCGTTGGGCAGGGTGGCACGCGCAGCAGTTCGGGACGACAGGACGACGCCAGCGGATTGGAAGCCACAATAGGTACGTGTCGTTATGGGTCATTGGGCGTCAATCAGCCCGGAGGGAGCGTTTTGGGCGGTCGTCAGCCCGGCAAAGGCCGGAACCTGGACAGCGGGGATCCTGCTTTCGTCGGAATCGCTCCGGGCAGCCTGGTTTCTTGCGACGAACCATACCGGCCCCGTGGCCTCCGACCTGCCCTTCGGTGGCGCTCGCCCTGACGTGCGAGGCCGGTGAGAGGTGACCAATTTCGCGCGCATGCTATAAGCGCGACGATGAAACCCACTCCGATCCCTCCACGATTCCCCGTTTGGCGCCTTGCCATTGCCCTGGCCGCGCTCCTGCCCCTCCTTTCCGGCTGCGGCGGCAAGAAGGACGCCGACCAGGAAAGTGGCACCGATGTGGCGCCAGCACCCGTCGAGCAGCTCTACAACAACGGCGTCGATGCGCTGCAGTCCCAGCGCTACTCCACAGCTGCCGACCAGTTCGCTGCGGTAGAGCAAAACTATCCCTATTCGCCCTGGACAGTGCATGCACAGTTGATGAATGCGTACGCCCAGTACCTCCAGAACCACTACACGGATGCGATTGATTCGCTGAATCATTTCATTGAGCTTCACCCCACCAATCGCGACACTCCCTATGCGTATTACCTGCGCGCGCTGTGCTATTATGAGCAGATTTCGGACATCCAGCGGGACCAGAAGGGCACGCAGGATGCAATGAATGCGCTGCAGGAGGTGATCAACCGGTTCCCCGACACTGCCTATGCGCGCGATGCCCAGTTGAAGATCGATCTCTGCCGCGACCACCTGGCCGGCAAGGAAATGGCGATCGGCCGCTGGTACCAGTCGCAGCACCTCTATGAGGCAGCGATCGGCCGTTTCCAGCGCGTGGTGGACGATTTCCAGACCACCAATCACGTCCCGGAGGCGTTGGCGCGCCTGACCGAGATCTACTTGGTGCTGGGCCTGCGCGACCAAGCACAGAAGACGGCTGCCGTGCTGGGTTATAACTACCCAGGCAGCTCCTGGTACGCCGACACCTACGACCAACTCGATCGGGACGGGCTACTGAATGGCGCGCCGGTGCCGACCGGTGCCCGGCACGGTTTCTTCACCCGCGCCTGGGACCAGATTTTCTGAGGTCAGGGCAGGGATTGGCCGCGTGCTCTCCGCGCTGTCGATCCGCGATGTGGTGCTGATCGAGCGGTTGGACCTGTCGTTCGGTGGCGGTCTCACAGTGTTGACCGGCGAAACCGGTGCCGGCAAGTCGATCCTGCTCGACAGCCTGGGCCTGGCGCTGGGCGGTCGAACCGAACCAGGGTTGGTGCGTGCCGGCGCTGCGCAGGCGAGCGTTACGGCGTGCTTTGTGCCGCCTCCAGGTCATCCCGCGCTGGTGGTACTGACGGAACAAGGCTTGGCGATGGAAGACGAGATCGTGCTGCGGCGGGTGATCGGCCGCGACGGCCGCTCGCGCGCCTTCGTCAACGACCAACCGGTCAGCGTGTCGCTGCTCCGCCGGGCGGGGGATTTGCTGGTGGAAGTGCAGGGCCAGCACGAGCAGATTGGGCTGACCGACCCGGCCGCGCACAGTGTTCTGCTGGATGCGTTCGGTGTGCCTGTGGGATTGCGCGAGGATGTGCGCAGACAGTGGCAGGCTTGGCGCCTTGTGCTGAGCGAACTCGGCGCGGCGCACGAGGCGATCGAGGCCGGGGCGCGCGACCAGGAATGGCTGCGGCACGCCGTCGAGGAGCTGACGACACTTGCGCCGCGTGACGGCGAAGAAGACCGACTGGCCGCCGAGCGCCTGCAGCTGCAGCAAAATGAACGCCGCGCCGAGGCGATCGCCGCTGCGTTGGCCGAGCTCGCGCCGCGCGACCGCCGCGGTCCCGG
>JASHVB010000601.1 GCA_030039695.1 Acetobacteraceae bacterium | reverse complement strand
CTACCGTCGAACATATTGGTCGCGGCATCAACAAACCCAAGCTCCGGCATGGCCTTGCCTGTGTTGTCGACGTTCTTGCTCGCCCCCAAATAATAGTGGTTGCTGCCGCGGTCGTACCAGACCTCGTCGTTGCCGCCAATTTGGGGGATCGTCTTGACGATGTTGCCGTTCGTTATGTCGATCACCACGGTCTGAGTGAGCAGGTTCGGCGACGCCCCGAACGAGGCGCTACAGCCGAGCAGCGCCTGATGCTGTGGCCCAAGAGCCAGTCCCGCCGGGCTGCAGTTCTGCACTGGATAGATCGCGACGACCTTCCGCGTACGCGGATCTGTCACCGCGACACCGCCGTTCGCGGTATTGGCGCCGACCTGCGGCACGGACGTATAGAGCATCCCGGTCTGCGGCGACCATTGCGTCTGCTCAATGCCACCCAGTGCGTTCGGTGTGCCGTTGGTGCCGTCGAACGTGACCTTGCCGACGATCGTGTGCGTGTTCGTGTCGAAGAACGTGATGAACGGCGGCGCATCCGCGTCGTTCGCTGCCGCTACCAAATGGTCGCGGGGGTCATACGCCATTTCGTCAACCCGGAATTGTCCGCCGGTCGGGATCGTATAGGTAATCGTGCGCGATGCGATATCGATGACCTTCATCGTGCTGTCACCGTCGCCTGCCCAGATCTCCTTGTGGTTCACGATGGTGTTGCCATCCGGGCCCGAAAGGTTGTTGTCGGCCACGCCATTCACCGTGACGACGCCCTTGAACCCGCCGACCCGGCCGATGAAGGTGTCATCGCTCGCATCGACCAGGTCGATCGAGGCGTTGGTCCGATCCGACAACACATAGAGATCGATCGTAGGATCATCGTAGCTGATGTCGAACACCCCCAGGCCATTGCCGCCCACGTTGATCTTGGCAATGAGCGAGAGGTGCTCGTCGGCCCTGGCCGGCCCGCTGCCGGTCAGCAGCAATACGGCTATTGCCCCGGCGGCCAGTGACCTCGCGGCGGGCAGCTTCGTCAGCGGACGCTGACGCTGTCCCCTATCCATGGATTCCCCCTCCCAGTGATTGGTACTCTGTCAGCAAACCCTGAAACGCATGCCGTCGTTATTATTTGCCGTTTCGCTTGAACGGTTTTTAAGGCGAGAGCAATTCAATTCGCCGACAACTACATGTAGATCTGCGGGATAGCTCCACACCCGGGATAGTAATTCCGTGTTGTCTTGGCGACCCGGCTTTAACGGCTAATTAATCGGTCCACAATTGCTCGTAGTCCAGGACGTCATACCGTCGCCCGACCGGCCTGGCATTCGTCTTGACGATCTCGTGCGCCGTGAATCGCGAACCACCCGCACCATGAGCGTCGACAGTGATCGAGACGATCTGCGGGCCGCCAGGCCCCGCGCCGACGGCCGTATCGCCGATTGCGGCCAGCGCCCGTGCCACCAGCGGGTCACGCGTGGTCATGTCCGGATCGTTGTCGGTGAAGACAGTCAGATGTGGACGCAGCCGCGCCAGCAGTGCCGGCGTCATCCCCATCACCGCACTCAGCTCATCAAGGTTGGCAAACGGCCCCCCGGGCGGAGCGAAAGCCAGGCCTGCGGCGAGGTATAGCGCCGCTGTTGCACCCGGCAGCCCAGGCACGCCACCCCCGAGGGGCCAAGCCGCAATGGCCTCCGCCTCGCGCTCCGCAGTGACGGGGTCGGCTCCCACCTGAAGCAGCAGGGCGCGCAGCAGCGGCACGGAGGCGATGCTGGGGTTCACCTTGTCGTTCTC
The DNA here is from genome assembly GCA_030039695.1 of Acetobacteraceae bacterium. The sequence continues at coordinate 4,435 of JASHVB010000601.1, read as the reverse complement.
GTTCTCAACGCGCACGATCACCAGCGCCTCGCCGATCCGGATTGCCCGCGGTATGTTATCGGCCGCCCAATGCTGGGTGGATTGATCAAGCACACGGAAGATCGCCTGTTGCATCGCGCCCTGCGCCGCGGCGCGCAAGACGGCGGCCTGACGCAGATTACGCGCAACCTCCGCATCCTGCCGCGCCGTCGCCAGGACAGTGCTGCCCAATAATGCGAGCATCGCCAGGGCGAACAGGACGATCAGCAGGGCGAAGCCTTTCTGGCGTGACATAGCTTGCGTCATGGCCGGTCAAGACGTGTCGCCGCAACGATGTCCGGCCAATGGCGCGGATCGCCACTGACGAACTCTACATGCACGCGCACCAACGTCGGCAGGTCCGATGCGTGCCATGTGTCGAGCCAACCACCGCCGGGGGCCCAGTATGAGATCTGCAGGCCCGCGACATTGTTCAGCAGTGCGGTGTCTGTCGGCTCCGGCAGCGGTTTCAGCGGTGTCGCGTGGATGAAGTCGCGCCAACGCAACACAAGCCGATCATGCGCGTCCACCATCAGGATCGCCTGGATGCGCCGATGGAGTGACGCACCTGCGACATTCGGCAGGGCGGTGATGCAGCCCAGCCGGTCACTGCTGCCGATGAAGGGTGCGGGGTCGAGGTTGTCGCCCGGAGCCGCGCCTTCGATGACGTTGCGAAGCGTGGTGTCCACGATCTCCAGGTCCGCATTGCGCGCGCTCAGCCGGGTCTCGGTGCTCCAAGCCAGCACGCCGAAGTGCATGCCCTGTGCCAGGCCGACCAGGAGGAATCCCAGCACGGTCAGCGAAACCAGCAATTCAAGCAGGGTGAAACCGGCGGTTTTCATCGGAGTCCCTGGCCGATCTGCTCGGTGTCCAGCCGCACGACGCGCGTGGCGTCGGCGTCCTGCCAGCTGATCCAGACGGTGATCGCATACAAGGTCAGTGGAAAACTGGCCGATGCCGTGAGTGTCAGCGCCGAGTTCGGCCGCACCGTCGTGCTCGCGATCGGTGTCACACGCACATGCCAGAGATAACCGCCGCCGTCGTCGCCGTCCCAGTTTCCGGCCATCAGCGGGCTGGCGTGCTCTGCCAGGGTCAGACGCGAGCGGGCCCGCGCGACAGCCTGTTCATAATGTGCGGCAGCTGCCGTCGAACGCAGGCCGGTTAAGCCGGCGTTGTACAGTACCACCAATGCGAGTGCGGCGATAACAAAGGCCACGAGTACTTCAAGCAGCACGAAGCCATGCTCCGCAGAACCATGTGCGGCGAGGCGCTCGTGGTGTCGCTTCCCCGCATCTTCCTGCGGCCGCACTGGCAAATCGGCGGTGCTGATGGCTGGTCCTGCGTGCGAATCGAGATCCGTACCGTGACGGCGAGGCTTGCCCCCGCCATTCACACCTTGGCGGCTTGTACGCAACAAAGGCGCGGATGGCCGGCACAAAGCCGGCCATGACGGAGGCAATCCCATATCAGTTCTGACCGCTGTCACCTCCGCTTCCGTAACCGAATTGGGCGATATCCAGAAAGTCGCCGATCGCCGGGCTGTTGGTCGGAACATAGAGTTTGGCGGCCATTGTCACGGGATGTGGCAGGTACCTCGGACCGCAGCTCGGCTCTACCGCGGTGGGAAGAGGCTTCAGGCAGCTGACAATCGGGGCAACGCGGGGATCGCCGGCGCCGGGCAACGCGCTGTACGAGCCGTCGGAGCAGCGGTCCTGGGCGCGCCAACTGCGGGTGGCCGGCGTCGTAGCCCGATGGTCGATCCGGTCGCTGAGTGGCGTGGCCGGATTGCTGCGGCTGTCGCCGTGCCGGAGTGCATCGCCAAAGCAGCCGAGGCTGTAATAGAGACCCGTGCTGCGGCCCATGCCTGGCTGATCGCCGTTGTCGATGGTCGAATGGTGGTCGGCGCCGCGCTTGACATATGGCGCGTGGCCTTGCTGCCTGTTGGAGCAGCCCAATGACGACGCACCTTCGTCGGTACTCGCACCGGTGAATCCGGCCGGCTCGTGCTGGCCATTGCCGCGGGCGCCGTCTGTCACTTCGACCCGCGAATGAAGATCTTGCAGACCTCCGCTATGTTTGCCGGCGGTGACGTTGCACGCCGAGCAATCGGATGGCTGCAGGTTCTGATGGCGTCGGTGCGGCGGACTGGCGCCGTAAGCGTCATGGGCTACGCCCGGCATGAGCTCGAACCGACTCGGGCGCATGGCCGCGAAGCCTTGCTCTGCTTGCCCGCATTGTGCTGTACCACCGATCTCTTGTTGCGCATGCGGGCGGATTGTGATTGTAGCGCTTGACCGGGCCATGACGGGCAGTTGATCGTCCAATGACTGACACGAACCGGTGTGCAATATTCCGACGCGCGCGTGGCATTCATGCAATGGCGCGTCAATTATTTGCGTCTGCATGTGTCGCGTGAGGCAGGGTACGATCGCCGCTGCCGAACAATCGGGCTGCGGATGCCAGCACCTTGGACTGGTATTGCAGGTTGAGAGCTGGAGTATGCGAATGGTAGTAACCGACGGCCAGCATCAGGTCGCCACGCGCCTCGTTCAGGTAGGCGCGCATGATCGCCGCAGCCGCGGCAATGTTGAAGCAGCCATCATAGATCAGTCGCTGGCGGACGTCGCCTTCGCTCATGCGCGCGACCTGTGCGATGTCGGCGAGCCAGCGCGTGTTGACCTGCATGATGCCAAGGTCCTGCGATCCGTCGCTGTCCGCATGAACCGCGCCGATATAACCACCTTCCACCGCCTGGATCGATGGCAACACGCGTGGCGGCAGGTGATAGAACGCCGCGGCGGTGGCCATGCATGCGAGCAGCGGAATACTCATTCGGAAGATTCCCGCGAAACGGAACGCGGCTTCACGTTGCTGGAGCTGCTGGTCGTCATTGTCATTCTAGGACTGCTGATCGGCCTGGTTGCGCCCGCAGTGCTGCAGCAGCTCGGCCGTGCGCGCGCGTCGGTCGCGCGCGATTCGATCGAGCGGCTGGACTCCGTACTCGATCTCTACAAGCTCGACGTCGGCGATTACCCCAGCACGGAGCAGGGCTTGGACGCACTGATCCAGCAACCGGAGGACGTGAGCGACTGGCACGGCCCCTATCTGAAGGGCGATCATGTACCGCTCGATCCGTGGAACCACCCGTACCAGTACCGTAATCCATCCACCCGTGCGGGGCACGATTACGACCTTTGTTCGGCCGGTCCTCCTGGCCAAGGCGCGGACAACCCGATCTGCAACCAGTGATCATTGCTGTAAGTTCAATTGCTGGCGGATTCGCGTGCCGGGATCGGACGAACCTGATGGCTGCAGCGCGTTCAGTTCGTCGGGTACCGCGGCCGCATTGATGAGCTGATCACGCATATCTTCCGTCAGTTCGCGCGCGTCACGCTGGTCGTGCACGACATGGGGTGTAAGCAGCACCAGCAGCTCGGTGCGCTGACGCGTATTATTCTGGTTGCCCGCCAGCGCACCGAGGATCGGCACGTCCTTCAGCCAGGGAATGCCCTGATTGCCGGTGGTTGTGTTGTCGCTGATCAGTCCCGCCAGCCCGACGGTCTGCCCGTCCTGCACCACAACGCGGGACGTGACATTGCGATCCTCGAAGGTCGGCGAGTTGATCCCCGGCGTGGTGATCGTGCTCGCGACGTCGCTCACATCCTGCAGGATATCCAGCGTCACCAGTCCGCTGCTGTTCACGTGTGGTGTCACTTCCGTCACGATGCCGGTCTGCTGGTAATTGATCGAGCTGATCACAGGCGCATTGGCTGTAATCGTGCTTTGCGAGGTCTGGCTCAGATAGGGCACCACATCGCCCACCTGCAGCCGTGCGGGCTGGCCATCCACCACCAGCAGCTCCGGTGACGACAGCACGCGTACCTTGGTCACCGCCTGCAGCGCGTTGATCGCGAATGGCGCGCCGCCAAGACCATGACCGCCGAGGAAGAACCCAGGGAAGTTCAGATTTAACTGCGCCTGTGCGGGTGTCTGCAGGGAGGTCTGCGACGCGTTGTTCAGGATGCCGTTGAGACCGCCGGCACGGAAAAAGAACTGCGTGCCGTATTGCAGGTTGTCGTTGAGCTCCACCTCCGCGATTACGGCATCGATACGGACCTGCAAAGGCAGAATGTCGAGCTTGCGCAGCATCGCCTCGACCGTATCCACCTCGCGTTGCGTGCCGTAGATGAGGATGGCGTTGTTCTGCTGGTCCGGGATGATCCGCATCGTGTCGGTATTGGCATGGGTCGCAGTCGGCTCCAGCGGACCGAGCAGCGGGTTGGTGGCGGAACCTCCGGCCTGGCCGGACGGCGGTACGGCGCCGCCGGCCCCAGGCGGGATCGTGGCGGTCGCAGCCGGCGCGCCGCTGATGCCGCCCCCGAGGCCGCCGACGCTCGCGCCGCTGCCCATGATGCCG
>JASHVB010000600.1 GCA_030039695.1 Acetobacteraceae bacterium | reverse complement strand
GCGATTGGCCGTATCCACTTGCCCTGTCGGGTGCCCGACCCGGTCTGACGTTCCAGGACGTCGGCGGCCGCATTCCCCACCAGGCTCAGCTCGCCGAGGCGGTGAACGTCTCGGACCAGCGCCACCGAGACCTGACCCTGATCGATCGCGCCATGGGGTCGATGGGCATCGATATCCAGGTCGTGTTTCCTCAGCCCATGCTGGAAATCGGGCTGCATCCCTCACCCGAAATCGCGACCGAACTGATCTTTGCCTACAACCGCTGGTTCTGCGAACGGATCCTGCAACACGGGCCGAAGATCCGGGGTTTGCTCGCATTGCCGTTCAACGATCCCACCGCCTGCGTTCGCACCGTTGAAGAGTTCGCCGGCAAGCCCGGCGTGATCGGGTTCCTGGTTACCAGCCAACGACACGAGGGAGTCCACAGCGCCGCCTATATGCCGCTTTACCGGATGCTGGAGGAGCGCGACCTGCCAATTGGCTTTCATGCAGGTCCGGATTTCGCGGTGGCCAGGTCCATGAACCGGTTTCTGTCGGTCCATGCCTTGTCGTTTGCAACGTGCAACATGATCCACTTGACCAACTGGGTGATCAACGGCTTGCCCGAGCGTTTCCCCAGGCTGAAGGTCATCTGGATCGAGAGTGGTTTGGCGTGGATTTCCTTCCTGATGCAGCGCCTCGACCACGAATTCCTGATGCGGCAGTCGGACGCTCCGCTGCTGCAGCGCCCGCCGAGCGAGTACATGCGGGAGATGTTCTACACCTCGCAGCCGGTCGAGGTCACCAACATGAAACTGCTCGAGGCGACGTTCGACGCGATCAATGCTGAGACCCAGCTACTCTGGGCTTCCGACTGGCCGCATTGGGACTTCGACACGCCGGGACGTATCGCCGCGTTGCCGTTCATGACCGAACCTATGCTGCGGAACATCCTGGGAGAAAACGCGAGACGTCTGTTCAAGCTCTAGTTGAAGCTGGCGCAGGTGTGCCTTCTTCGCATAAGCGCTGGCGAGCGGCCGCATCCGGAGCTCGACGCTCAGCCCTGCAGGCCGCGCTATACACCACCGCCTGGAGCTAGGGACGCGCATTGCCATGTCTTCGGACCGATGGCTGAATTCGCGTTCAGCGCCAGAGCCAATTGTCTGCCGCAGAATGCGGGCCCTGAGATGCTGTTCGCGCTGCAGGACGTGCTCGGCTTCTCCCGCAACGTGATCGTACAGGCGAGCTGCCAGGAAGCCGGCAATGCCGCGACGCTGAATGGCACCGCGAGGTCGGGTGTTAACGGCCGGCACGATAGACTTTTCGATCCCATCCGGCGACTCGTCATCACCCTTTCGAGACCAGCACCGCAGGGCAGCCGGGGGCTGACCCCCGTGACGGGGCTGCCAAGGGACCTCGAACCGTGACTGATTTGCGGAATTTCGATCTCAACCTCTTGCTCGTGCTCGATGGCGTGTTGCGCGAGGGCACCCTTTCGAAGGCTGCAAAGGCCTTGAACGTGAGTCAGCCGACGATCAGCAGCTCGCTGGCTAAACTGAGAGAGATTCTCCAGGACGAGCTCTTCGTGCGCTCCGGGAACCGTATGCAACCGACACCCCGCGCCCTGGCGTTGAAAGAGCCGATTCAACGGGTGCTTGCCGCGGTGAAGGGGGAGATACTGGATACCGGAAAGTTCGATCCAGCCACGGAAACTCGGCCCTACACGATCACGACTTCGGACGTTGGCGAGACCCTGCTTCTTCCGCGCATGGTCGCTCGGCTGGCGCAGGCTGCGCCGAGGGTAAACCTTCGCTCTGTCGTGGTGGGATCGCGGCGCCTTGAGGAAGCGCTTGAAGCCGGGGAGGTCGATCTAGCGGTTGGCTACTTCCCCGATCTGGCACGGCCCACCACGATGCAACAGACGCTTTTCACGCACGGCTTCGCCTGCCTTGCATGCACTGGACACCCTTTGCTCAAGGACGGCCTGACGCTCGAGGCCTTTCTTCAGGCACGTCATGTCGTGGTCGCAGCGGAAGGACGCAGCCAGGAACTGTTCGAGGATGCCTTGGCCAAGCGCGGTCTCGAGCGGCGTTGCGTGCTGCGTATCCCGCATTTCATGGGCGTGCCTTTCGTGGTGGCGAATACCGAGCTCATCGTCACGTTGCCACGAGCGGTTGGGACGTTGTTCTCTGGCCTGGTCGGTCTTCAAGTACTCGACCCGCCAATCGACGTTCCGGAATTCGCCGTGAGACAGTACTGGCATCGGCGCTTCCATCATGACGCCCGGGTGATATGGTTGCGGACCATGATTTCGACGCTCTATCAGAACAAGTGGGCAGGAGTTCTGCCAGTATGGAACACCAGTAGCAGCCAGCGTCTGCCATCCCAATAAAAATTCCTGATAATGACTATTCTGTTTTTTCCATCGTTTGAGGCCCGTCCCGAACAAAGATAGCAGGCAGAGCCAGCGTCGTGCCGGCTATCAAAGGATGCACACGCTGACCGAGAGGACGCGAAAGGAAAGAGCAAGACGATGACCACAGCAGCGGAGTCCGAAGTCCTGACTAGGGTTGGTCCTGGAACACCAATGGGCGAGCTCATGCGGCACTATTGGATCCCGGCTCTTATGTCCTCCGAACTGGCGCCGGACGGGCCACCCGTGCGGCTTAAACTGCTGGGCGAGCAACTGATCGCGTTTCGCGATTCCTCGGGCCGTGTTGGCATCATGGATCACAAATGCCCGCATCGCTGCGCTTCTCTTTTCTTTGGCCGGAACGAGCGGGACGGTCTACGTTGCGTTTATCATGGCTGGAAGTTCGACGTGGAAGGCAACTGCGTCGATGTGGCGAACCTGCCGGGTCCTTTGGCCACGCGCATTCATGTCAAGGCGAAGGCATACAGAGTCCGGGAACAAGCAGGACTCATCTTCGTCTATATGGGCCCGCGGGAGACCGCGCCCGAGCTTCCTGGCCTCCAGGCGCTTGGGATGGATGACGAAGATCTAAGCATCTGGTGCCTTCAGCGGCACTCCAATTACCTTCAGGCTCTGGAGGGTGACATCGACACATCGCATCTGGGTTTCCTCCACGGTGGCATGGTGCAAAGCGACGATCCGGCGTTTGCCAATCGCGCACCTGAATACAAGGTGGCAGATACGGAGGTTGGTGTCCTGTATGGTGCGTTTCGCGAAAAGGACGAGCTGCACGTGAACTGGCGTTTCGCGAACTTTAGCCTGCCGTTCTGGACGCAGCCCCCGCCGACGCCGCTCGGTCGCGATCCCGTGGCGCGGGCCTTCGTTCCGATGGACGATACACACACCATGCTCTTTTGCATCTCCAACAAACGTTTCGTTCTCTCCGCGTGCGACAATGAGGATAAGCATAGGCTGTTGGGAGGAGCGCCCGGCATCTCCTTCAACTATGAGTATTTGCCTAATACGACCGACTGGCACGGGCGCTGGCGTCTGGCTTCCAACAGCACGAACGATTTCCGGATCGACCGCGAGATCCAGCGAACCAAGAGCTACACGGGAATCGAGGGGCTTGAAATCCAGGACGTCTGCATCACCGAGAGCATGGGACCGATCACGGATCATACATTCGAGCATCTGGTTGCGAGCGACATCATGGTTGCCCGGACCCGCCACCGTTTACTGCGCGCGGCCATCGCGCTTCGCGACGAAGGCGTCATCCCGCCGGGCGTAGATGCGCCCGCGGCTTACGGCAGTGCCTGGGGCGGATTCACCAACGCTGAGAAGGGTGTGCGCTTCGACGAGGTCTACCGTGCCGGGACGCGGAAGGTGCCTTCGCGCGAAACGGTGGACGGTTGAGTCTCTTCGGTTGTGCTCGGCCGAGGTATCCACGCTGTCGGCGGGGTGCCGGGGGCAAACTGGATCCGATACATATGTGCGCGGAGATTGGTTTATGGCAACGAGAGAGGATTATTCGGGAATACCTGGTACGACGGTGTTCGATGGTGAGCAATCCCGACGTGGCTATCATCTCAACCGATTCTGCATGTCCCTGCTGGTTCAGGGAAATCGCGACAGGTTCAGGACCGATGAAGAAGCTTACCTTAGCGAGTGGAACCTTACCGAGAAGCAAAAGCGGGCTGTTCTGCGCCGCGATTATAACGCCATGATTGCTGAAGGCGGGAACATTTATTGCCTTGGCAAGATCGGCGCAACGGATGGCAGGTCGTTCGTTCATATTGCCGCCAGCATGACCGGGATGACGCCGGAGAGCTACGCGGCGATGATGGCGCGCGGCGGGCGGGCGCCGGAGGCCCCGGTTGCCAGGCGAAGAACGACCACGCGTGCAAAAGGAGGCACGTGATGGCCAGGATCTCAGCCGGGATCGGCTGCAGCCACGTCCCCGCTATTGGGGCGGCCATCGATCTTGGCAAGACGGGAGAGCCGCACTGGCAACCCGTGTTCAATGGATTTGAGGCCACCAGACATTGGATGTCTCGCAACACGCCTGACGTCGTCATTCTGGTCTACAACGATCATGCGACGGCATTCAGCCCCGATTTGATTCCTACCTTCGTGCTTGGGTGCGCCGCGGCATTCGAACCGGCGGATGAAGGCTGGGGCGCGCGTCCGGTTCCGGTTGTGAAGGGTGCGCCCAGCCTTGCCTGGCACATCGCCCAGTCCCTTATTCTCGACGAGTTCGACATCACCATTGCGAACAAACTGGATGTCGATCACGGCCTGACAGTCCCGCTTTCGCTGATGTTCGGCACGCCAGACGAATGGCCCACACAGGTGATTCCGCTGGCGGTGAACGTGATCCAATATCCACCGCCCACCGGGGCGCGTTGCTACGCCCTCGGCACGGCGCTCAGGAAAGCCGTGGGGAATTTTTCGGATGAGATCGATGTCCAGGTATGGGGCACGGGCGGGATGAGCCATCAGCTGCAGGGGCCGCGGGCCGGACTGATCAACAGCGACTTTGACAAGGCGTTTCTCGACGACCTGACGCGTGATGCGGACCGCCTCGCCCGGCTGCCGCATATCGACTACCTTCGCGATGCAGGATCCGAGGGTATCGAGTTGGTGATGTGGCTGATCATGCGGGGGGCGCTCGGCGATCGGGTTCGCGAAGAGCGACGATTTTATCATGTGCCTGCGTCCAATACCGCTGTCGGACATGTGATCCTGGAGCCGTGCGATGCCGAAACTCTCCGTGACTGATCGGGGAGGTACTGAAAGGCAGGTTGAGGCGACCCCAGGTCTGACGCTCAGGGAAGCCATTCGGAACAATGGTTCCGACGAGTTAATGGCGCTATGCCGCGGTTGCTGGTCCTGCGCGACCTGTCGAGGATGCTCTTCTCGACACCTCCGGTCATCGTCAGCGAATTCGCGCCGTTCCTGCCAGATCACGTTCGATGATTTCTGATAGGCTGAAAGCGGCGTTAGCGCCAGAACCATAATGGAGGCGAGTGGTGCCGTGCCATACAATGAACAATCGTTCGTGCGGGGCATGGCGGTCAGCAGGTGGCAACTTCGTTTCGACAACGCAAGTGGCAGGGCGCGATCGTAGATGGGCAGCCTGACCTACCATATGAGCGATCTCCGCTCACCAAGGAATACCCCCGGGGCGAAAGGACGTTCCAGCGCATTCTGATGCATCTTGCTGCACTGCGATGACGGCAATCTCGAGACCACTGGCCGGCTCGCCGTCGTCGTCGAGGTACACTGGCTTCGACAGTGGGGAGTGCCGGCCTGGTGACTTTAGGGCCTCACCCACGTGCTGCTTCTCACGGGCGGACGCAACCGTGCCACCGTGGTGTTGAACTGGCTCTGGGCCCGCCTGACCTATCGGCGCGGATTCCGCCTGATCAGCCGGAAACACGATGGACACCTGAGCCATCGGTCCGACGTGAAGCGCCAGGGTATCGACAGCGCCCCTCCGTTTTAGTCCGCATATTCTAAAACGTCAATCAGGCGTACGTTCTACTTTCAGCCGTCGTCTTGAATCCTCTCTTTCGCCGAAGGGCGCGACGTGGTCGGAATGGTCATCACTATAAGGGCAGAACCATAAAGACAGGTCGGAACACCCAAATGCCGCGACCATTGGCGCTCTGCAGACTGGTGGACAGCGACCCCGTCGATTGACGTCGTCTACTCGGTCCCGAACCGCATGCTCTCCCAGGAGCGGATTTTTGGTACTGCGTCGTCCGGACGAGTAACCAGACTCCGATCGGCGGCGAATATGACGTGCGAGGTTAGCGGGACAGGAACAGCACATGCGACAAGGCCACACGGCATGAGATGGCGGTTCCAACCACATGCCGTGCCGGATGCCGCGGTCCTGGACGACCATAAACCACGGATTCGATTACTTGAACGATGCGGGTCGGTCGGCGGTAGCCTTTCCCTCGGCCCGCTCGCGATGCCAACCGGATGGGTGCGGTACGCGCTTATCACACCCATCGGGAAGAATCGTGCAACGACACGCGGATCTGATCGAGGCGTTCTACGCCGACAAGCCTGCCGGGAACGTCCGCTGTGCGGACCTGGAAAGCCCGGCGTCAGCAGTAACCACCATCTGAGGCGTTCCTTGGCCATCTCCGTCAGAAGCTGGCTGCGAAGCAGGTTTTGTCTGCCGGCTGTCAGAAGCCATCATCACGTGATGCCATGGCGGCGTCCGGGATACGGCGCGCTCAATACCAAGGTGCAATCCGAATGACCCGTGTGCTGGTCATCGAAGACGATCCCCAAACCGCGGCGGAGATCATGGCCGCGCTGAGCGACCATGGCTTCGCCGTGGACTCGGCCAGCAACGGTCGCGAGGGGCTGCTGAAAGTTACAGCTGAAAACTACGATGCCATCGTGCTCGATCGCATACTGTCGGGCAGACTCGACGGACTAGGCTTGTTGACAACGCTGCGCTCCGCAGGGATCGAGGTGCCCGTGCTAATCCTGAGTGCCCTGTCGGGCGTGGATGAGCGGGTGCGCGGACTGCGAGCCGGCGCCGACGACTACCTGACCAAGCCATTCGACTTCCTGGAACTGACGGCCCGGCTTGGCGTCTTACTTCGGCCCCGTTACAGCGCGCCGCAGCAACAAACCATGCTGCGCGTCGGCGCGTTGGAAATGGACCTGCTGACGCACACCGTCACACATGCCGGCAAGCCGGTGGAACTGCTGCCGCGGGAGTTCGACCTGCTGAAATGCCTGATGCGGCATGCCAACCAGGTCGTCACTCGCACCATGTTGTCTGATGAGGTCTGGAACTACCACAACATCGAGCCGACCCATGTGGTCGACCTCCATGTTGGCAGGCTGCGGCGGAAGATCGACCGTGACGGCGCCGGCCCGATGATCGAGACCGTGCGCGGCACCGGGTTCATTCTCCGTGTGCCTGACTGATCTGCGCCGCACCACCAGCTTTCGCCTGGCGGTACTTTTCTTGCTGCTGTTCGGCACGGCGGCAACGCTGCTGTGCGGGTTCCTCTACGTGCAGACGCGGA
>JASHVB010000599.1 GCA_030039695.1 Acetobacteraceae bacterium | reverse complement strand
CGCGTCACCGCTGGCAACAGCATCGCGTTCGACAGCCCATGCGGCACATGAAAATGCGCGCCAATCGGACGCGACATGCCGTGAACCAGCGCGACCGACGAATTGGAGAACGCCAGCCCTGCCTGCGTTGCGCCTAGCATCATACCCTCGCGAGCTGCCGCGTTGCGCGGTTCCGCGTAGGCGGTGCGGATGTGACGGCCGATCAACTCCATCGCCGACTGGGCCAGCGCATCGCTGAACGGATTGGCACGCTTCGAGACGAACGCCTCCAGTGCATGCGTGAAGCTGTCGATACCGGTATCGGCCGTAGTGCGCGCCGGCACGGTATAGGTCAGTTCGTAATCGACGATTGCCGCCAGTGGCAGAGCGCCGAAACCGGCGATCAGCATCTTCTCGTCACGCTCCGTATCGGTGATGACGGTGAACCGCGTGCATTCGCTGCCGGTGCCCGCCGTCGTCGGGACGGCGATGATCGGCACCGCGCCTTTGTCCGCGGCGACCGGTGCCTTGTAGTCGCGCATCTTGCCGCCGCCCGCGGCCAGGATCGCCACGCCCTTCGCGGTGTCGATCGGGGAGCCGCCACCGAACCCGATCAGGCAATCGTAATTGCTCTGACGGAAGACCATGACGCCGGCCTCGATCACGGTGTCGGTGGGGTCGGACACGGTCTCCGAAAACACGGATGGCGCCATGCCGGCCGCGGTCAACGGTTCCAAGGCGCGCTCAATCAGGCCGGTGGCGATCATCACCGGGTCGCTGACCACCAGCGGTCGCGACAGGCCGAATTTGCCTAGCACGTCAGCAATCTGCCGCACGCTGCCGCCACCAACCAGCAGCATACGCGGGGAGGCAATGTTCGCGTTGATAGCGGTCATGGGCATTCCTCCTGTCTGGCCGGAGGTCGCTTTACTCCCGGCGGCCGGCAGCGTCACCCGCCGGACATGGCGAAAAATTCATCCCGAGGCAGAAGCTGTGCAAAGCTGCTCGCACAAGACTGCTAGCTCTTCGCCTTGGACGTAAGTTGGAGGACGAACGATGCAAAAGGGCCAACAGGCCATTCTGGGTGCCATCCTGGCAATCCCGTTCCTCTGTGCGGGAGGTAGCGCCAGCGCAGCGCCACCCGCAGCCGGCCATTACGTCTACGTCCCGCCCGGCGCGACCGTGGTGGTGCTACCCGAGCCGGCGATGACGACGACGGCGGTGGGTTTCTCAGCGGCGCCAATGCCCCTCCCAGTTGCCAGCATGATCGCGCAGCAGGATGCGATGATGCAGCGGATGACCGCCGACATGAACGCGATGTTCGCCATGCCGATGCCTGACCCGCAGCAGCTTATCCGGGCGGCGATGCGAGGCATGCCGCAGGCTGGGGCCGGAACCGGGGCGTTCCTGACGTCGGTCAGTTCGGGCGACGGCGTGTGCAGCGAGACGGTCACCTATCGCTACCCGGCGAACGGAGGCAAGCCGCAGGTGCATGTGACGCGCAGTGGCAATGGCTGCGGCGCGGTGACCATGCCGGGCTCGGCGAGCCCCGTTGCCACGCCGGTCGCCCCGCGCACCGTTCCCAGCATGGCGCCCACCGGCTCACCGCCACGGTTGTGGACGGCCAGCGATACCGCGCGTCCGATCGGACGTGTCGCCCCCGGCACGTAGCGCGTATCCTCATTGCAGTGCGCGTAGCGGCGCAGCACTCTCTCGACGGGGATTGCCGCGCCACGCGCCACCACAGCAGCGCGGCCCTCCGCTCGTTGTGAGGAGTCCGCGCATGAAGGGTCTGTTCCTCGACGCCGTCGATGATCTGGCCGAGGTGTTCAACCGCGTTGTGCGCCCGACGGATCCACCAGTGACCGTTCGCGAGCAAGACATCGTGCGGCCGGAAGAACTTCCGGGCCTGCTGGCGGGGTACGATTTCGTGCTCGACGACCACAGCCAGATGCCGACCGAAGTAATGCGTCGGTGCGCCGGCCTGAAGCACATCATTTTCCTCGGCACCGGCGCACGCAGCTATATGCACCCCGAAGAACTCGCCGAACTCGGCATCGCCGTGCACATCATCAAAGGATACGGCGACACCGCGGTCGCTGAGCATGCCATCGCTCTCATGTGGGCGGCGGCGCGCGGCATCGCGCGGATGGACCGCGCTGTGCGCGCGGGCAACTGGCTGCGCACCGAGGGGCCGCAACTCACTGGCAAAACCATCGGCCTGCTCGGCTTCGGCGGCATTGCGGCCGAGGTGGCCCGCATCGCCCATGGTTCCGGCATGCGCGTGCTGGCGTGGAACCGCTCGCCCAAGACGGCGCCAGGGGTCTCTTTTGTCGACATGGACACCCTGCTCGCAGAAAGCCACGTGCTCTCGGTGCACCTGCTGTTGGACGACGAGACGCGCGGCCTGCTGAATGCCAAGCGCATCGCCCGCATCCGGCGGGGCGCAATCCTCGTCAACACGGCCCGCGGCGCGATCGTCGATGAGGCCGCGATGATCGCCGCGCTGCAAGATGGTCGCCTGCGCCACGCCGCGCTGGACGTGTTCGCGACCGAGCCGTTACGGGCAGATCATCCGCTGACGCGGATGGAGAATGTGACGCTCTCGGCGCACTCCGCGTTCCGCACGCCCGAGGCGAGCGAGAACCTGATCCGCCGCGCGTTGGATATTGCCCATGGGCTGGGTAGCGGCGGGAGGTGAGCTGCCGGGCGGATTGACCCCCAGCACAGCGCGTGCCTTCGTTTTTGAACGCAGCTAAGGATTCGCTGGCGTGGCGCAGGTGCTCATCAGGAACCGCGACGAGCAGGTGGTGGCCTCACTCCGGCGCAGGGTGGAACGGCGCCGCCATTGCTGGCGTAGAAACTGCCCGTTCTCTTGGCTGCGGTGGCTCGGTTTCCGCCGCAAGAGCGCGTCAGCTTGGGGTGCTACGTCCGGAGCATGGCTCCCGGGTCGGCTGTCGCCGACTGGCAGTGCCGACCTGCTGCGCCAGGACGGCGTCACAAGCTGACGCTCGTCGTCGATGCCAGCGTCACCGGCCAAGGGTTCGTCGCGGCGGTGCAGCCCGATGCCGCCGACGCTTTGCTGTGCGAAGCCGCGCCGCCGTTGGCGCCGGACCACA
>JASHVB010000598.1 GCA_030039695.1 Acetobacteraceae bacterium | reverse complement strand
TCGGCACCTCAAGGCGCAGCTGAACGAGGCGAGCGGGCGGGGCGGATCATGTGCAGAGCGCGAGGGGGATGGACTTGCAGCGGATCGGGAACGGGGGAGGGAACATGCCGTTGCCGACCGTGTGTCCGACTAACCGAGAGGTCAACGATCCATCACGGGCGCGCGGGTCCAAAGAAGTGCTGCCTTCCACTCGCCCTCCAGCCAATAGATCTAGATCAATGCAACAGCCCGGTGGCAGTTCATGGTGCATGTCCTTCCAGACTGCAGTGCTGATGTGGTAAGCATGGTTCCCCGAGCAAAGTAGGTATCTATGCACCGATTGCGGATCTCACGCCTGACCTGCATCTGTTTCACGGCGGCGACGTTGGTCATGGCTGCTGCGGCACAGAGTACGGTCGCTCAGACGCTTCTGAATGAGGACGTGGCATGGCCGGGTCTCACGCGAGGAGATCTTGAGCGAATGCATGCCGCCGCAGCGCGGCTGTATGAGGGCCGGTCGATTGGTACAATCGAGCGGTGGCGCAACCCTCATTCGAACAACGCTGGCGAGATCAAGTTGGTCCGTAGCTTCACAGCACGCAGCATGCCCTGTCGCACACTGGAATACACCACACGGTTCGCTGTTGACCGAACCAGGCTGAGCCATGCGACCATTAACTGGTGCATGGTGCAGGAAGGTGAATGGAAGATCGTCCAGCTCATTCCGCCCGGCTGACTAGGGCACTTGGGATAATTGGGGCAGTGTTGTGAAGGAAATACCCGGGATCTTCGTGGTTTGCGCAGCTTTGGCGCTGCTAGGCGGATGTATGGCAAACCCGCCTCCGCATGCCGTCCAGCCGACCGATCAGGCCGCGGCCATGCAGCGTATGCTGGCCAATGTTCTTCAGATCCGATCCTACGTCTATGGCAGCGGCACGCGCGATGAGGCCATTGGGTCAGCGACAGAGCTGCTGACGTGGTCACAACGCATCGCGGTACTGTTTCCGCCTGGCCAAGCCTCGACGGAGTATGTGGACATGAGTCCCGGCCGGGTGCGTGGCGCCTCTGCCGCCATGCAACGAACCTCGCAAGAGCTGCTGACGATCGTACGCTCTGGCGACCGTGCAGCGATCGGCAAGCAGCTGGAGATAACTGAGCAGGAAGGCTGCGGCTTCTGCCATCTTAGCTGGTCACATTAGCGCTCGATCTCGCGGTATCGCTGTGCGCGGAACCCACGGTTCGATGAGCGGCCGCTGTGGGACTGCCAAAACCCGCACCCGCGCGGCATTGCGACGTGGGTGAATGACGCTGTGCACAGACGCTCCGATCGGTTTGGCGCGTCACGTTCGACGGTTCGCGTCTCGACCTGTCTCGCAACTGGGACGGGTTTTCAGCGCCGCCAGCATCGCCAGTTCACGTTCAGGCCGTTCCGTCACCACATCCAGCCTGCCTGCGTAGACCGCTCCGGTGTTGCCATCCAGGCTGATCTCCGCCCCCTCCGCCAGCTGCGTCCCGCCAATGCGGCAGACACGTGCTGTGAGATCGACCTCCAGCGTCGGACAGCCGACGAGGCATACCTTGTTGAGCTGCCGCGCCACCACCGCGGCGTGCGACGTCCGGCTACCGGTGCCGGTCAGCAGTCCGGTAGAACATGTGACGCCGGCGAGATCGCTCGTCAGCGTTTGCGCGCGCACCAGCACGGCCGGCGTGCGGGACGCGGCAAAGCGCTGCGCGGCCTCTGTGTCGAGTGCGATGGGGCCGCTTGCAACGCCCATACCCGCCACGACGGCTTGTGCCAGTTTCGGCGGCAACGGCTCGGCGAACCGGGTGATATGAATGTTGTCGAGATCGAGCTCGGCCACACGCGCCACGGCTTCTGACGGCGTGATCAGGCCTTCGTCGGCCATCTCCACCGCAATCCGCAGCGTGGCCAGCGGTGTGCGTTGCGCGCGCCGGCACTGCAGCAGAAACAGCCGACCGTCCTGTACCGAGAATTCGAAATCCTGCGCGTCGCGGAACAAAGATTCCAGTCGCGTCCGCACGGATTTGAGTTCACGATCAACATCAGGGAGCATACGGCGCATCTGGCCGGCATCGGTGACAGTGTGACGGCCGGCGACCACATCTTCGCCCTGGCCGTTGATACAGAAATCGACGTACAGCGTGTTGGCGCCGGTCGCTGGATCACGGGTGAAGCCGACGCCGGCACCCGAAGCACCCCCGGCGTTGCCGTACACCATCGCCTGGACTGTGACTGCAGTACCCGCTTCATCGTCCAGACCCTGCATGCGGCGATACGCGGCCGCCTTCGGCGCGTCCCAGGAACGCATCACCGCATCGGCGGCTGCTGTCAGTTGGGCCATCGGGTCGGTCGGGAACGGAACGCCGGCCATCTCTTGGTAGCGCTCCAGCATCGCCTGCGTCAGTTGGCGTAATGCGCGGTGGTCGAGCTCGCGTTCATTATCCACCCGAGCCGCGGCAATCGCGTCGCCTCGCAAGGCATCGAATGGCGCCGGTGGCAATGCCGCAACTGTCTCGGCGTAGCCTTGCACCAGCCTGCGATAGCAGTCCCAGGCGAGGCGCGGATTGCCGGTCAGCCGGATCAGCGCATCAGGCGTGTGTGGCGTGAAGCCGACATCCAGCACAGTTTCCATCATGCCAGGCATCGAGATCGCACCACCGGAGCGAACCGATACCAGCAACGGCCGGCGCGACGCGCCAAAGCCGAGGCCAGTGGCCGCTTCGAGTCGTGCGATGCCCGCGCACAGAGCCTCGTGCAATGCATGTCCGTCTGCGTCACCGTGCCGTCGCGCCCGGCACCATGACGTGGGCAGCACGAATGCGGGCGGCACCGGCAATCCGGCCTGCGCCAGACGCATCAGGTTGAAGGCCTTGTTTCCGACGGCCTCGGCGCCGCCTTCCGGCGGTTTCGCGTCTGGCAGAATGAAGCAGAGGTTGGGATCAGCCATCCAGCACCTCGCCGAGCAGATAATTACGCAACAGCATGCTGGCTTGCTTGAGGGCGTCGGCGGCTTCCTCCAGCCGGTCGCCGAGGGCTGTCAGCAGATGCAGTTGGCGGAAATCGGCGGCCTGACGCACGGCGGTGTCGGTGAGTGCGCGCTCAGCGTCGTCCGCTGCATGTTCCAGCGCCGCAACGCGGTCAATCGCAACCAGGAAATCATCTGCGTCTTCGGCGGAGTTGCGGTCTTCGGCATGCGCGGCATGGAGCAGCGCCTTGAGCCATTCCTGCGATGCTTCGACCAACAGCGACGCCAATA
>JASHVB010000597.1 GCA_030039695.1 Acetobacteraceae bacterium | reverse complement strand
GTGCGCACGCTGTATTCGAAGCCGTGCCATGGGCAGACGATATGAAGATCGTTCGCTTCGAACTTCATCCCAAGGGAAACCTTGCCTTCGTCCAGCGCTTCCTGGACCTTGGACATAAGCCGTCCTTGGCAGACCGGGCCACCTTGGTGCACGCAGACGTTCTCGTAAGCGAAGAGCGCCCCAGCGAGCCTGAATACTCCGATTGTAAGACCGGCGGCATTAACGACAATCCGCTCCCTTTCGCAGACCGCCTGGCTGTCGCCGATCAGCCACTTCTGGGGGCCGTCCTCTCCCTCGGCGTGCTCGTGGGTCGCGCAGGTACTGTCCACACTTGCGCTGCGAACCTTGCCGTGATTTCCAGTCGCCGCCCTCATCGCGTGTTCCTTCCGATACCTTTGGTGGCGGCACTCAGCTAGCCGATCTTCGGCCCAGGTGGGTAGGACGATCGCGCACTATTTTCAGGACTCATGCGACCGCACGTGCCAATATCTTTGGGTTCATTCCTGAATGGTGCCGACAGAGGCGGCGAAATCCCGGGATTATCCTATGGTCGCGGTTTCCCGCGGGATCGGTGAAGCTGTAATTCCGCCCGGTTGGCAACTCGGACGTACAAGATTTCCGCCATCTTAAGATTAGTCTCGGATTGAGAATCTTTCTGGCGCCAGATCGAACACAGCTGTTCCGACTCGAACGTATTCGCCAACTCGCAAGCGATCGACGTTGGTCACAGTGCCGTTTCCTGGAGAGGCGACTACAGTATGAGACAGATCCAGTTTTGCCCGGTCCAACTCTGCTTGCGCTCTTTCTACCGCAGGACGTTGTTCGATCGGCAGGTCTGGATCGTTGTCGAGGTCCACCAACGTCTGGGTAATCGCGCACTGCTCGGCGAGCAATTTCTCACGAGCGTCGAGAAACGCAACGCTCGCTTGATCGAATTCTAACTGAGAGATTGCGCCCCTCGACAATAGCTGTGCCCGTCTGTTATGCACGCGCCGTTGATAAGCCAGGACGTCCTGGGCCGCTGCCAACCCCGCCATCCGTTGCCGATAGACTTCTCTCAACGCCACAATACGATGCTGCAGAATTGCCAGATTCGCCTGAGCGACCTGAACGGCGAGCTGGTATTGTCGGTAGTCGGTCCGAAACAGCACTTGCCCTTGGGACACGTGTTCGTTGTTCTCCACTTCAATCGAGGTCACCGGACCAGCGACTAATGCGCTGATGACCGTGTCGCCAGCAGCGCCGACGCGGTCATCAATAGTTTGGGCAGCATGCGCATGTGCGTCACGCGGCGAGAAATGGTCTCCCTGGCTCAATCCCGGCAGGCCACTTCCCACAAGAGCCAGCGCAAAAAAAACGGGCACTATTGGCGCCAGCAAGCGCATCCGCATAGCCTGTTTCCTCACTGCACGACCAGTATCTGCTCTCAACAAGACGAGGCGATCCATGCGACCCGCAGCCGTGCCCCACATCCCCACCATGCGTCGCAGCCAGTCCTCGTCGAGAATGACGGCCTCGGCCCAAATCGAAATCCGGAGATCCTGCTCCGGCTCGAGCAGATGCACGATCGTATAAACTCAAGAGGCCGATGCTCCGAGGTCCACCTGCACCACGCGGTCATCCGATCCGTCAAACCGGGGGCGCCTCCCGCAGCGGCCCTACGTCAAACACCGTTTTCTCGACGGAATGATGATTCTGAGCATGGAATCGCCGCTGGTGCGCGCGGCGGACGCCGATGACGGTCGCGCGATTTCAGATGTTGCAGTGGGACTGGCTTCCCGGGCCGCGACGGACGCTCGAAGAGGACGTCCATGCCCCGCAAACTGACGTCGTTTTGCATGTTCGCGTAAGTCCGGTTGTCCACCTGCCGTCCACAACCGCGGGATCGCGCGTCCCGGTTACAGAAGCACTTCACCGCCAGACGATGGCGTTACGGTTGTAATCGAACGCGCTTCCCGCGTGGGATCAGGACAGAAGCCACCCCGAGGTCGAGCTTTCCGCCGACGCCAAGGAACGTTCCGCGGCTGGCGGGGGTCTTCGCAGATTGGAGTTTGGGGCCTCGCTCAACTGCGCATTGCTCGGGCGCGGAACGTTGCCACATGAGCAGCGCCAGTAGAAGAGTAGGTAACCTGGTAGATTTCAGCAGAGTTTGCCGTGGTGTAAATGGCTCGGTTTCTCGGCAAGCGGGAAAGCCAGGACGGCAGTGCACTTGGTGAAATGCTGAACCACATGAATGTGGGCGAGTTTGAGGTGAAGGGGTCTACACACAACTTCACGTCAAGGCGGGACCGCTTGTCGGAGATCGGATGGCTTTGTTGGAAACCCTACGCCTGTTCGCCTCTGATGATGGCCCGTGCGGGAAGCAGTGGGCTATGTCGGACTTCGCGGCCTGGCGCTGGTTGCGCCTGTCGCGGGGTGCGCGACATGATGGTGCGCATCAGCGGTGCGAATCCTGGCTGCCGGATCGCATTGGTCGGTTCGTGGCATGCGAGAGATTAAAACGATTTTATTTGTGAGCGAAGTGATGAGATGGGGAGGCTGCATTATAAGCGTTTCTGAGGAGCCTCCAGGGGCCGAACACCCGAGCAAGGGCGCTCAACTGAAGGATGGAGACATACCATGAACGCCACGTCGTTGGGTGCACGCCGGGCGGTCCCCGAATTTGCCTTTCGCCTCTGAAACAGCGGCTTCGCCGCTTTTCGGGTCGCGCGCAATGTCGTGCGAACCGGCTCAAGATGGGAGTTGCCAATGTCGCAGGGCTTTGACGTCGATTCTCTCAGCAAAGTGCAACTGGATTACGAGGCATGGCGAGCCTCTCTCCAAAAGATGTGCGGTCGATACAATCCAGAAGGTATCGAACGCACTGCGTTTACGGGTTGGATTCATCCCATTGCGCTCTACGGATTTAAAGCACTGGAGACCGGATGTAATGCTGGTCGTATCGAACGCGGCTATCGCGACGTTTGCCGCGATGATACGGATCACTATTTTGTTCTCTTTCCACTTTACGGTGAGTCACTCGTCACGCAGAACGGGCAGGCGGCACGGCTCAAGCCTGGCGATGCCGCCCTTGTCGATACAACTCGTCCCGTAAATTTCCTTGTACAGGACGACGGAAAAGGACTCTGGCGTAACTTAGCCATTAACTTGCCACGGCAGGAGTTGGTTGCTCACCTTGGATTCGAACCTCAGGGTGGACTTGTGCGCCCCAACGGCACTCGAGCAGCCCGGATACTGCTGGACATTATTAAAAACTCAACCGAAGAACCTGGACCGGAATCATCGTCAGCTGAGTCCTATATGCGGCTTGTGGTCTACGATCTGGTCGGCGCCTTGTTTGTGCCGTCCGATAAGGCCTCCGGTTCGCGGCATGCGGATAAGTTGTTCGTGCGTGTCCGTAACGCTATCAAAGAAGGCTTTATAGACCCGGATTTCGGTCCTGCTGATGTAGCAGCCAGGACCGGAATTTCACTACGGTATGTGCAGAAGCTGTTCACACAGCATGGCTCGACTTGTGGTGAACTTATCTATTCGCTGCGCCTAGATCATGCCGCACGACTTCTATATCGTCGTGAATCACTCTGCAGCGGTCAGCCACTCAGCGAAATTGCGTACTCCTGCGGTTTCCGTGATTACACTCATTTCGCAAGGAGATTCCGCCGCCGTTTCGGCCATTCGCCGGGCGTGCATAAGGGCGGACACGCGAGCGAGACCTGACAAGAGCCGCGACTGCTACCGCAGATCTCATAGGCCGGGCGGGCGGATCCGCCCCCGACATGATCCCTGCTCTTGGCTGGTCGACGAAGGTCTGGAATTGACCGCCAGCGGCGTTATCGTGCCAATGGACCACTCAATGCCTGAGGATGTGCTGACTGACGCCCTTGCTCACCGACACCGGCTATCTGGAGTGTGTCGGCGAGGGCCCGGGCTTCGCATCCGCCATCTCCCGGACCGCGTTCGACTGCGGGGCCGTGGTGGACGTGGCATTCAGCTGAGTTGCCACCTCGCCTAGCGAAAATGGCCGAAGCCGAGCTGAGGGAAGGAGCTGAAAACGCGTCAGTGCGTTCTTGTGCTAGCCATAGTGCGCGTTCGGCTCATGATACTGAAGAGCTGACCACCTAGCCTCGGCAACATTGTGGCGACTAGTTTTGCGAGACGCTGCTGATGAGTGCCGGTGCAACTCTCCTAAGCCACCCCAGTGCAGGGACGAAAGTGACGGAATACGGTGTGCCCCTCACGGACTGATTTAGCTGTTGCCCTGCAG
>JASHVB010000596.1 GCA_030039695.1 Acetobacteraceae bacterium | reverse complement strand
CCTTCACTCCAGTCCTCGCCCATTTCCGCCCTGTGCCCGCGTGCTTTCAGTTCAGTAAGCACCGACGCAGGGAAACGCCCCTCGATCACAACCTTTCCCGGCCGGGCGATGCGCGGCCAGAAACTGGAAGGCCAATGCTCGGTGTGGAATGACGGCGCGTCGATCGCCTCCTGGATGGTCATGTTGTGATGCACCATGCGCAGGAACATGATCGGCGACCACTGGTCTTGCTGCTCGCCGCCCGGGGTGCCGAACGCCATCCACGGCTTACCGTCGCGCAACGCCAAACTGGGTGACAGCGTGGTGCGTGGACGCTTCCTCGGGGCGAGCGATGTGGGTAATCCCTCATGCAGCCAGAACATCTGCCCGCGCGTTCCCATGCAGAAGCCAAGCTCTGGAATGACCGGCGAGGACTGCAACCACCCGCCGGATGGCGTGGCGCTGACCATATTGCCATTCCGGTCGATGACATCGAGATGGCACGTGTCAGCGCCGATAACCCCGAGGCGTGCCACTGTGGGTTCGCCCGCGCCGGCGGCGGGTGCCGCCAACCTAGATGCTCGCGAGGCGGCGTTATGATCGACCCACGTGGTATAGCCGGGAACGCTGCCAGGCCGCAGTTCGAGCGACGCGCTGTAGCCAATCAGCTTGCGCCGCTCTGCGTTGTAAGGCTCCGAAAGCAGCGTGTTGAGCGGCACGTCGGAAAAGTTTGGGTCCCCGTAGTAGGCCTCGCGGTCGGCAAAAGCGAGCTTGGCGCATTCGACCACCGTGTGGGTAAACTCGGCGCCGCACGGATCCATCGCGCCGAGATCGAAGTCGCGCAGCAAGGCGAGCTGTTGGAGGAACACCGGCCCCTGACTCCACGGCCCGCATTTCAGCACGGTATAGCCGTGGTAATGGTAAGCGACTGGGTCCTCGACAGTGGCCGACCAGCGCGCAAAATCGTCTACCGTCAGTAGCCCGCGATTGCGTCGGCCGGTGACATCGAGCACAGCGTTTGAACGGAAGAAACGGTCGACTGCATCAGCGACGAAGCCGCGATACCAGGCATTGCGCGCGGCATCGATGCGCGCCTCGCGCGTCGTACCCGTCGCCTCCTGGCAGATGCGACGATACGTTGCGGCTAACGCTGGTCGGGCAAACAGCGAGTTCGGTTTTGGCACGTCGCCGCTTGGCAGGAACACCGCCGCTGAGCTTTTCCACTCCTGCTCGAACAACAGCCGTACGCCTTCGATGGTCGCGCTGATGCGCGGGACGATCGGTACGCCGTTCACCGCGTAGCCAATCGCAAACGATAGCACGTCGGCCAGTTCCCACGTGCCCCAGTCACGCAGCAGCAGGCACCACGCGTCGAATGCACCGGGTACCACGGCCGGAAGCAGACCGGTTGCCGGGATCAGGTCGATGTCCAGATCGCGAAATTTCGCTATTGTCGCGGCCTGTGGCGTGACGCCTTGGCCGCAGATCACCCGCTGCGCGCCAGTGCGCGCGTCATGCAGGATGATCGGCGCGTCGCCGCCTGGGCCGTTCAGGTGCGGCTCGGCCACCTGCAATGTGAACGCCGTGGCGCAGGCTGCATCGAAGGCATTGCCACCGCGCTCCAGCACCGCCATGCCGACTTGGCTGGCCAGCCAGTGCGTGCTGGCCACCACACCGAACGTGCCGGCGATTTCCGGTCGGGTTGTAAACATGCGAACTCCTGCGGCTGGTTGTGAGGCAGGTTAGGGTGCGCCGCTTCGGGTGGAAAGTCTGCCCGCTTTGTCATTGCGAAGAGCGCAGCAACGAAGCATTCTCCGCGGTCAATGACCTGTCCATCTTAGGAATCGCGATGCTGGTGCTGGTGGTCGGCCCAAGCGGAGCTGGCAAGGATACGCTGCTAAATATCGCGCGAACGGCATTCGCCGGCGATGCTCGGTTCCGCTTCGTGCGACGGGTGATCACGCGACCGGCTGCAGCGGGTGGCGAAGACCACGAACCGGCATCGGTAGCCGAGTTCGCGGCGAGGGACTTCGCGCTGAGCTGGGAAGCACACGGCCTGCGCTATGGTATTCCGGCCGATGTCGCGGACGATATAGCGCGCGGCATGGTGGTGGTGGCGAACGTGTCGCGTTCCGTCATCGCTGAAGCCGCGGCGAAGTTTCCTGTCCGGGTGATCGAAGTGACGGCGCCACGTGAGGTGCTGGTGGCACGCCTCGCGGCACGCGCGCGGGAGACTGCGGCGGACGTTGCGAACCGGCTGGCGCGTCGGATTCCGCTGCCTTGTGGAATCGAAGTAACGACCGTGGTTAACGATTCGCTGCCCGAAGTCGGCGCGGAGCAATTGTTAGTGCATTTAGCCCGTGCCGCGCGCGAGACAGGTCGGCGCGGAGTGCCGGGCGAGGGGCCAACCGCCTGAAGGTATCCAGCTGCGGCACCCACGCCCCCTCAGCGCTAGATGCCCTGTGTCGGTGCGCTTCGCGGCCGAGTACCGAGAAGCGGCAGTCGTTCTGCTACCCTGAACGGTGCGCCTGCGGTCTCCTGCACGAACAAACAGATATCCTCCACGCGCCGCGGCACCGCGATCGCGCGAGCAAAGTACCGCTCTGCCGCCGGCAGAAACATGCCTCTTTCTGCCACGTTCAGCCGCCGGGTCAAAGTCATGTGGAAGAACCATGATTCGAACACATACGGATAACCCCACCGCATCAGCATCGCATCCTGCTCCGGTGTAAGCCGGGCGCGTCGTCGCCGCGCCAATTCTTCATCCGAAGGTGATGCGCGGAACGGATCGAGGTGTGCCACGCATGCATCCGCCAACGTCTGCAATGGCGGGCATGGTGCCGTCTCCCGTAGCGCCAGGAAACCGAAAACGTCCAACACTGCGAGCTGCGGCAAAGCAAACGGCGCCGTGCGGTCGGCAAGCGTCGTTGCGGCGTTCAGCAAATCAAACCATTGACGCCCTTCAGCCAGTCGCATCGGCGGCTTCAGGGTCGCATGAAATCCGTAGAGCCGAGGTTCCGCCGTCACCGCGCCAATGTCCGGCAAGTCAGGCTGCGGCACCGGAGCGCCGCTTTCAGGATCACGTCCCAGCCACGTTGCCCCCTCGGCAAATAGCGGGTCATCCGGTCGCGGTGCGTAATACACCGCGACCCGCGCGTCGGGCCCCATCACGCCACCCGCTCGCCTGCACTCCATACCTGGCGCACCACGGGGAGGGTTCCATGCACGCGCACACGCACCAGATCCGCGCGCTGCCCTGCTTCCAGCCGGCCGCGATCCGCCAGCCCGCCCAACCGCGCCGGACGCTCGCTCACTAGCGTCATAGCCGCCGGTAACCCAACCCGTGCTGCGCACCGAAACGCTGCTTCAATCAGACTGTTCGGTACGTAGTCTGATGCAAACACGTCCACCGCATGCTCTGCCAGCAACGCCTCGGCGGAAACGTTGCCAGAATGCGAGCCGCCGCGCACGACATTTGGCGCGCCTGCGATCACATCCATCCCGGCGGCTTTCGCCGCGCAAGCCGCGGCCATCGTGACCGGGAACTCACTGATGCGGATTCCGTCCGCGGCATTCTCGGCCACTTCATCTTCGGTGCGATCATCGTGGCTGGCCAGCGCCACCTTGCGTCCGGCGACACGGTCCAGCAGCGCCCGCCGGTTCGGTCCACGCAAGCGTGCGCGTTGCTCCTGCATTTCGACGATCCGGCGCTCGATGAACGCGTCGTCCAATCCGCCGCGCCGGCGCAACTCGCGATAAAAATCAAGATCCGCGTATTGGCCAACACCCGGGCTGTGATCCATCAGACTGACCATGCGCACGCGCGGATTCTCTGCAACTGAATCGAACAACTCAAGCATGTCGGTTGCAGGAATTTCGCAGCGTAGGTGCAGAAAGTGTTGCGCTTTCAATAGGTCCGCTTCCGTCAGCGCATCCAGGTCCACCACGCCTTCGCGAAACGTGCGAATGCGCTCCTTGTCGAAGCCGAGGTCGCCCAAACACAACGCATCAAACACTGTTGTCACGCCCGCAGCCGCACATTGCGCGTCATGGGCTACCATCGCGGAGCGCGACGGCCAGCGTGCCAGCGATCGAGGCTGGACCTGCCGTTCCAGATTGTCGGTATGCAGATCGACCATGCCGGCAACCAGATAGTCGCGCTCAAGATCGATCGCCGAAGGCGTCGTCGCTACGCCCGGCTGAACGTCGGTGATCTGTCCGTCGTGTAGTACGATGGTTCCGTGCTGAGTCGAGTCTGGCAGCACGAGGATAGCATTGGTCAGGATCGTTTCGACGTTCATGCGGCTTCCTGCATCGGCGTCAAAGGGAACAGGCGGTCAGCAATTGCATCACGCACGTCGGCATCATGACAAATCGATATGATGGCGGTACCGCGGGCCTTGGCCGCTCGAATCATATCCACCACCAAGGCGCGGTTCCCCGCATCCAACGATGCCGTCGGCTCATCCAGCAGCAGCAGCCGATAATCTGCAATGAATCCGCGTGCAAGATTTATCCGCTGCTGTTCTCCGCCGGAAAAGGTGGCCGGGGGAATGGCGTGCAGGCGGCGAGGAATGTTCAGGCGCCGCAGCAACTCACTTGCACGCTGCCGCGCTGTTGCCGGGTCAACGCCCAGCGCGATCAGTACCTCCGCCACCACATCGAGTGCCGGCACACGCGGCACGACCCGTAAGAACTGGCTCACGTAACCCAGAGTTTCGCGACGAACGCCGAGGATGGTGCGCGAATCGGCGCCAGCGATATCAATCATTCGGCCAAGATGGCGGACCAGGATGCGTCCGCATTCTACGCGATAATTCCCATACAGGCTGCGCATCAGCGTTGACTTGCCGGCACCAGATGGGCCGGACAGCACGATGCATTCACCGGCCCGCAACTCCAGCTCGATTCCTGACAGGACCGGGATATGCACGCCGCCGCGCAGGTGCAGCGTGAAGCCCTTTGCGAGGTTCTCGGTGCGCAGCATGACCTGATTCATCACATGCCTCGCCTGATAACATTTTGTTCAGAATTCACGGGCATGCTCGGGCAATGCCAGCCTTTTGCACACGATTGAATCGGATTGTGAGCCCGATCGGACCAAAGCCCGCACAGGCGCAGCTCGCCGCATGGTCGCGGCCTGCTCAGATGGTGACGCATCGTTTCCCGTCGCAAGGGCGCAAACGTCATTGGAGACGAAACCATGCGGATACGCGTTGTGGCGGAAATCCGGTGGAGACAGCAGCGGGTCCGGGCCGAAGCTGAGATCCGCCTCCAACCGATCCGAGCCCGGGGGTGGCAGTCACCATCCTTTAGTATTCCAGATAGCATTTGATGGCCTGCGATTCAACAAACCCTGTGCGACGATGCGCGATCGCGCGTGTGCCGAGTATATAATTGCGCGCGACGGCATGCTCATGCCTGCAACACCGAGCTGACCAGCAACTGTGTGTAAGGATGCTGCGGATCGTCCAACACCTGGTCGGTCAGCCCGGTTTCGACGACAGCCCCGCGCTGCATCACCGCAATGCGATGCGCGAGCAGGCGCGCCACCGCGATATCATGCGTCACAAGTACGGCGGCGATGTGCAACCGCGCCACGAGCGTGCGGATCAGGTCGAGCAGCCGTGCCTGCACTGACACGTCCAGCCCACCTGTCGGTTCGTCCATGAAAACCAGCCGCGGATTCGTCACCAGGGTGCGCGCAATCTGCAGTCGTTGCAGCATGCCACCAGAGAACGTGCGAGGTAGATCGTCGATGCGGTCTATATCGATCTCGACCTGACGCAACCATTCCAGTGCCTGTCCGCGAATATTGCCGTAATGCCGCACGCCCTGCGCCATCAGCCGCTCACCGACATTGCCACCGGCACTGACATTCATCCGCAGGTTCTGCTTCGGGTCCTGATGCACGAAACCCCAATCGGAGCGGTGCAGCGTACGAAGCGCCGGCGCCGGCATCGCATGCACATCATGCAAATGGCCGTCCGGATCGCGGTACCACACCGCGCCGTCGTCCGGTCTCAACCGACCTGATAATACGTTGAGCAGCGTTGTCTTGCCGGAACCAGATTCGCCGACGATTGCCAGCACTTCACCGGGCCAGAGATCGATCTCGACATCGGCAAGTGCCGTGATGTTGCCGAACGACAATGTCAGCCCGCGGGCCGACAGCAGAGTGTCTTCGGTCATCCCGCG
This sequence comes from Acetobacteraceae bacterium, assembly GCA_030039695.1. The sequence goes on along the minus strand of JASHVB010000596.1, from coordinate 584 downwards.
GCCTCCGGCAGCGAGGCGGGACCGATGTGGCCCTCCGCGCGGCGTTCGGCGCAGTGGTCGGTATCGGAACATACGAACAGGCGACCGCCGCGATCGTCGGTGACGACTTCGTCGAGATAGACGTCGTTTGCGCCGCACAGCCCGCAGCAATGCGGCGCGCGAATCGGGCGGAACGGGTGGTCGTCGAAATCGAGCGAGCGCACGTCGGTGTAAGGCGGCACGGCGTAGATCCGCTTCTCCCGCCCCGCTCCGAATAACTGTAGCGCTGGCATCATGTGCATTTTCGGGTTGTCGAAGGCCGGGATCGGGCTCGGCGACATCAGATAACGATGGTTTACCATCACCGGGTAGTCGTAGCTGATTGACACCTGGCCAAGCTGCGCGATGTCTTCGTACAGCTTGACGTGCATCAGCCCGTAATCGGCGAGTGCGTGCATGCGGCGAGTTTCAGCGCGGCTCGGTTCCAGGCGATACAGCGGCTCCGGCTGGGGTACCTGGTAGACGATGATCTGGTCGTCACGAAGCTTGGTTTCTGGGATGCGGTGGCGCGTCTGAATAACTGTCGCTTCCGCGGTGCGGGTGGT
>JASHVB010000595.1 GCA_030039695.1 Acetobacteraceae bacterium | reverse complement strand
CAGTTCGTCCCCGACGTGACGCCGTACGAGATGATGAAGCTGCGGCTGCTCAACGGCAGCCATCTGGCCGTGGCCGCGCTGGGACGCCTCGCCGGCTATACCTACATCCACGAGACCATGGCGGACGACCTGCTGCGCCGGCTCATGGCAGCGCTGATGGATCGCGAGACCGGCCCGACGCTGCCGCCGGTACCGGGAATCGACCTGGCACAATATAAGCAGACGCTGATCGCACGCTTTGCCAATCCGGCGATCCGCGACACGGTCGAACGCGTCAATACTGACGCGCCCCTGAACGTGCTGACCGTGCCTATTCAGGCTCGGCTCGAGATGAACGGCTCGGTTGATTTGCTTGCGCTGTCGCTCGCCGGTTGGATCCGCCGCGCGCGCGGCGTGGATGAACAAGGTCGACCGATCGACGTGCGGCACCCGCTCGCCGCGCTACTGCGGCAAAAGGCGGACGAGGGCGGTCCCGACCCCGCGCCGGTGCTGTCGATCCGTCAGCTGTTCGGCACGCTGGGCGACGATGCGCGGCTGGTGGCCCCGCTGCACCATTGGCTGGCCGCGCTCTATCGGCACGGCGCGCACAGGACACTGCAGCTTGCAGCGGAGGAGTTGAAGCTGTGAGCTCATCTGGGCGACTGGATGGCAAGGCTGCGCTGGTCACTGGCGCCGCGCGTGGCATCGGTCGGGCGATGGCGGTACGCTTCGTTGCGGAAGGCGCGCGGGTGGCGATTGCCGACGTCAACGCCGAGGCGGCCAAGGCCGCCGCAGCGCCGTTGGGCGATGTCGCCATCGCAGTGTACGCGGATCTCACCCGTCAGGAGTCGATAGACGCGATGGTGTCCGCCACCGTTGCGGCATTCGGCGGCATCGACGTGCTGGTGAACAATGCCGCGCTGTTCGACCTGGCACCGATCGTGGATATTACGCGCGCCAGCTTCCACCGCGTGTTCGACCTCAATGTCGAAGGCCTGCTGTTTACCTTGCAGGCGGTGGCGAAGCAGATGATAGCGCAGGGGCGCGGTGGCAAGATTATCAACATGGCATCGCAGGCTGGCCGGCGAGGTGAACCGCTGGTCGCCGTGTACTGCGCATCGAAAGCAGCGGTCATCAGCATTACGCAGAGCGCGGCGTTGAACCTCATTCAATACGGCATAAACGTCAACGCCATCGCACCGGGCGTTGTTGACAACGAGCACTGGGACGACGTCGATCGCCGCTTCGCACAGTATGAGAACCTGCCGATTGGTGAGAAGAAACGCCGGGTTGGCGCGGCGGTGCCCGTCGGCCGCATGGCGCGGCCGGAGGAGATCGCCGGGTTGGCGGTGTTCCTTGCGAGCGGCGATGCGGATTACATTGTGGCGCAAACTTATAACATCGACGGTGGCAACTGGATGAACTGATCCCAGCCCTGGCCGAGCGAAGGCCCGCCCGCCAAGGCTGCAGGTCGGAAACGCTTGACCGGTCGCGGTTCGTCTTTCGCGGTTTTGCCGCGCAAGTCGGCCATCGTCCGGACGATGCCGAATGGCCGGCTATAGCGTTCGCGCCATATGACTCTTCAATGCCGGATATACTCGCCCGAATGCCGACCGTCGCGGTTCGAGTTGCGCGGCAAGCGTGGCATCCGGAGCAAACTCCGCCGCGGTCGGTAGCGACGTAAAGGTATCCGCGACGCCGCCGTCGCCACTAACAATGCGGGCGAGCCGAGCGGCCCCGAGTGCAGGGCCAACCTCCCCACCAGATACGGTACGCAGCGGACGGTCCAATGCGGAGGCCAAAATACGTAGCCAGAGTGCACTCCGCGCGCCACCGCCGATCGCCGTCAGTGCGTCGATGTGGCTACCGCGCGCCTCCAGCGCGTTCAGACCATCTGCCAGAGCGAAGGCCACTCCTTCCAGTACGGCGCGCGTCATATCGACGCGGCCATGCGCTGCTGTCAGGCCGACAAATGCAGCGCTCGCGCCCGCATCGTTGTGCGGCGTGCGCTCGCCGGAGAGGTATGGCAAGAACACCGGCCCGCTGGTGCTGCTCACCCCCGCCTCCTGCAGTTCTGCCAGCAAGCTGACTTCGGCTGCACCGGCAATCCGCGCCCACCACGCCAATGAAGCAGCGGCCGATAACGTAACGGACATGCGGTGCCACACGTTCGGCAGGCAGTGGCAGAATGCATGAACTGCGTGCTCAGGATCGGGCAGGAATGCAGCGTCGGCGATAAACATCACGCCGGACGTTCCGAGTGAGACGAATGACTGCCCGGGCGCAATGCATCCTATTCCGACGGCACCCGCCGCGTTGTCGCTCGCGCCCGCCGCCACCGGAATGCCCGCCGCCAATCCCCACTCCGCGGCAATATCGGCACGCAGATGACCGGCGATTTCGGTTCCCTCTGCAAGCCTGGGCATCTGGGTCTCAGACAAATCCGTCGCCCCCAGCATAGCCTGCGACCAACGGCGGGCGCCGACATCCAGCCACAAGGTGCCGGCAGCATCGGACATGTCAGAGATCGCTTCCCCGGTCATGTGCAGGCGCAGCCAGTCCTTCGGCAGCAGTACCCGGCGCACCTGCGCGAACACCTCAGGTTCGTGTCGCCGTACCCAAAGTAGCTTCGGCGCCGTGAAGCCGGGCATCGCCAGGTTGCCCGTGATGGCACGCGACCGCGGCTCCTCCGCTTCCAGTTCGGAGCACTCTGCGTGCGCACGGCCATCGTTCCACAGGATCGCTGGGCGCAGCACATGGTCCGCTGCGTCCAACAGTACCGCGCCGTGCATCTGTCCAGATAGCCCCACCGCCCTCACACGCGTCATGTCGTGCTGCTGCCGCAACAGCGCGACAGCGTCCCGCGTGGCACGCCACCAATCGGATGGATCCTGTTCGCTCCACAGTGGACGAGGGTGCGACAGCGACAGCGGCGTAGTCGCCTGACCGACAACAGCACCTACCGCATTCAGCAGTACCGACTTCACGCCCGAAGTACCGAGATCGAGACCGAGATGCATGCAGCGGCTCCTCCCAATCACTTATGTCTCGTCACATCGGGACACTGTCGCTGCATTAGGCCAGCTCGCCGGAAGTGAGAAGTGGGCGGAGTGTTCGAGAGGACGCACGCAACGTCCCGTTGCGCGGAATCAACCGGGTTCTTCAACCACGCGGAACCTGTGTTGGACCGTAATCTGGATCACATCGCCGCCGTGGTGCTGCCGGGGTGGAAGGGTCTTCCGCAAACTCGGTGACTCGGCGATGTCCCTAAGCGGCAACAATCCCCGCGTGAGCGGTTCAGTGTTGGATCGACCGAACGTCAACCGCTTAACCGCCTTAAGCCGGTTGGTCTGCCCGTCCGTCTATCATTGCTTCAGGGCCGAGGCCAGGGATGATCATAGCTCTATCCCGAGATCTCGTCGACGGAGACCGGGCGTGTAGCGAGCTGTCATCTTCATGTCCAAGTCCTAGCCCAGCTTGATTGTGTCCCGGCAGATCAAACTCCAACTCTGCACCTCAAAGTCCACGAGTGGCGCGCTTGAGCAAGACGCGAGCCGATCCGGGCGTCTTCCTCGCTTCACGGCACGCCGCGCCGAAGTCTGGAGCTGACGGCGGCGTGATTTTTTCCAAGTTGAGGTCGTCCTTCGTGTCAGGGCCGTTCACAACCAGAATCCGGCAGAGAGCGATTGGGGATCAATGGTTTGTTGGGGGAGCGCCCAACTCGTTGCTATCTTGCAAGACCATAGCCGACACGCGCGGTGGGGAACGAATTCTTGGCACCAGCGCCAGTTAACTTGTCAATGCCAGTCTGAGGCATCGTCATTGTCCTGAACGTGTAAGCACGTGGCCCCCACATTGATTAAGTTGGCAACGCCGCCGGGCTTTGTGCGGGCCCGACTTGCTGATTGGCGTGTATGATTTTCGCGAACCGAGCCCAGCTGGCTGCTCTCAACCCAGTGCGGTCGACCCCTCCGAAGCGGACATGCGCGGCAAGGACGCAGCACGGGTAACGACCCTGATAGAGGTGCCCAGTTGGGCCGCTCAATGGCTGGCCCCCAGCGTGACGGCCCGGGCAGTGGGCTCACCTGCGCTCACTGCGCTGTCATGCCGCCATCGATCACCAGTTCCGAGCCGGTAACCCACGATGATTCGTCGGATGCCAGGAACAGCACGCCATTCGCGATATCAAAGGCGGTGCCAAGCCGACCCATCGGCGTGCGGTCGATCAGCCCCTGGCGCACGGCCGGATCGCTGAAGCGCTTCTCGGTGAGCGGTGTATCCGCATAGCCCGGATGCACTGAATTGATACGGATATTCTCCTTCGCATACTGCAACGCCGCCGATTTGGAAAAGATCGCGATGGCGCCCTTTGCGGCCGAATAGGCCGGTGAGGTGGGGCTGCCAACAATGCCCATCACCGAGGACGTGTTGATGATCGACCCGCCGCCGCCTTTGCGCATGGCCGCAATCGCCGTACGGGTGCCGAGGAATACCCCCTTGGCGTGAACCCCAAGTTCGCGTTCCCATATGTCCACTGTGATGGCCTCGACCTTCGCGGGAAAGGAGACACCGGCATTGTTGAACAGGATATCCAGCCGTCCGTACGCCGCCATCACCGCGTCTACAACCTGGGCCCAGTTCTGCTCTGACGTCACATCGAGGTGCATGTAACGCGCGTCGTGGCCGTCGGCGCGCAGAGCCGCCGCGGCGCGCTCGCCCAGCTCATCGCGGATGTCGGTCAGCACCACCTTCGCGCCCTCGCGCACGAACAGATGCGCTGCCGCGCCGCCGAAGCCCATCAACTCGCCCTTGATCGCCGCCGCCGCGCCGGTCAGCAGCGCTACCTTGCCCTGCAGTCGCATCCTGTCCTCCCGTCTTACCGTTGATCGCAGATATGATGCGCCATTCCGCGCCCTGCGTCCTCAAGCTATCGGAACACCGATCGATTTGAGGCGCGCGTGTGCGCGACTGGCACGCGCCTTCAGGCCATCGAGGTAGGTGCTGATGTCGTTGCCGGGCAGGTTCAACACCTTACACCCCAGCCGCCAGTACTCCTCGATCTGCGTCTCGGTTTCCGCAGACCCGCGGGCAAGTTTCCCATGCGAGTTGCA
>JASHVB010000594.1 GCA_030039695.1 Acetobacteraceae bacterium | reverse complement strand
ACCAAACAGATAGTTCATCGCATGGAACACCGGTCCGGCGTGCGGCTTTACCGCGATACGGTCCTGCGGACGCGCGATCTCGAAGTAGAGCGCCGCCATGATGGAAATGACCGACGCGCAGGACGCCTGGTGACCACCGACCTTTAGCCCGTCACGATTCGGACGGAGGTGGTTGGCGTTGTGGATCATCCAGGCGGAGAGCCACAGCAGTTTGCGCTCGAGCTGACGCAGAATGTGGAGATGCCGCGTCTCGGCGGGGACGGGTGGATCGACGGTGCTGACGGGCGTATCCATCGCTGGGTTCCAGTCTCTCAGGCGGAGGTCAGAGAGCATAGCCGGTCGACCGCGCGTGCGCATCCGGATCGACCATGAAAGGAGACGCCATGGATCATCTGCAGCGCGTGCAGCAGGAGTTCACCCGCCAGGCCAGCCAGTTCGCTACCGCCGCAGCGGTGACGCGCGACGACCTGGTGCAGCGCTTCGTCGATGTGGTGCCGGCGGGGACGGATGCCGTCGCCCTCGATGTGGCCTGCGGCCCCGGCATTATCACTGCGGCGCTGGCGCCGCGCGTGCGCGAGGTGGTGGCGTTCGATCTGACAGCGGAAATGCTGAACCAGGCGCGGCAACGCTGCGCCAGAGCCGGCCTGAGCAACGTCACGTTTCGCCAGGGCAGCGCGACAGCCATGCCGTTTGCCGACGGCAGCTTCGACGCGGTGGTTACGCGGCTGTCGCTGCATCACTTCCAGCATCCGGCGCAGCCTCTCGCCGAGATGGCGCGGGTGCTGAAGCGCGGGGGCGCGCTGGTGGTGGCAGATGTCAGCAGTTCGGAGCTCGCAGAGGAATCCGAGCTGCACAATGCGATCGAAATCCTGCGCGACCCATCACACGTACGGATGCTGCCGGAGTCCGAATTGCTCGCCTTGATCAGCGGCGCCGGGCTGGTGGTGGAGCACCACACGCATTGGGACGAGGCGCGCGAATTCGAGGAATGGGTCGGTATCGTCGACGATCCCGATCGTGTCTCGCCGGTGCGAACCGTGGTTCGGACTCTAGCGCGTTTGGGCCAGCACGCGGGCACCGGTTTGTCGTTGGCGGACGGAAAGATCGTGTTTTTCCACCGCTGGCATTTGATTGTTGCGAGGAAATGATCGCCCCCCGCTCGACCCTTCCCCTACGAGGAACGACGGCGACCCGGCAATCGTCTGCGGGCGTGAGCCGCGAAGTGGATCAAGGCGTTGCGTTGCTTGACGGCTCGCCGACAGGCGCCCGCCATGGCCCCCTCGCCCCTTTGATCGGCTCGCCGCAGACCCGCATCTCGACAACGACACTCATCTCGGTGGACGGATCGTCGCCGATCGGGATGGCGGAACGGAACACACGCCTCGTTCGCAAGGCCGCCTGTCACGCAGGTCACGGACCGGCGGCGGAGAGGGATCAGCTTTGCCGCCAAGCCTCTGGAAACCCCGGCCCGCTCGCGCCACAATCGGTGACGAGGTTCGCACCATGCACATCGAAACCGACCCCAGCCAGCAGCTCCAGCGTGCCGCGCATGCCGCCCGCGCCGCCGCGCTGGTGCTGGCCCGCACCGATGATATCCACCGCAACCGCGGTCTCGCGGCGATGGCCGCCGCCCTGCGCGCGCAGGCGCCGCAGATTCTCACCGCCAATGCTGCCGACCTGAGCGATTACGCCGGCGCCGCCGCCTTCCGCGATCGCCTGACCCTCAACCCGGCGCGCGTCGAGGCCATGGCCAGGGGCCTGGAGGATGTCGCCGCACTGTCCGATCCGCTCGGGCGTGTGCTCGCCGACTGGACGCGCCCAAACGGTTTGCGCATCCAGCGCATCGCCGCGCCGATCGGCGTGATCGGCATGATCTACGAAAGCCGGCCGAACGTCGGCGCCGACGCCGCCGGGCTGTGCCTGAAGTCCGGCAACGCGGTGATCTTGCGTGGCGGCGCGGAGAGCACGCAGAGCGCGCACGCGATCAACGCTGCACTGGTTGGCGGGCTGCGCGAAGCGGGCCTGCCGGAGGCGTCTGTGCAGGTGGCACCGACCGGGGATCGCGCCTTCGTCGGTGCGATGCTGGCCGCGGCAGGCTTGCTGGACCTGATCGTGCCGCGCGGGGGTAAGTCGCTGGTCGAGCGCGTGCAACGTGAGGCGCGAGTGCCGGTTCTCGCGCACGCCGAGGGCCTCTGCCACACCTACGTGCACGCCGCAGCCGACCCTGACATGGCGCGCCGGATCGTGGCCAACGCGAAGATGCGCCGCACCGGCATATGCGGCGCCACCGAGACATTGCTGATCGATCGCGCCATCGCCCCGTCATTGCTGCCCCCGATCGTCGCCGACCTGCGTGCGCTGGGCTGCGATTTCCGCGCCGACGCCGCCGCGCGCGACATCGTGCCCGAGCTGTTGGCAGCCAACGACGCAGATTTCGACACCGAATGGCTCGACGCGATCCTCTCCATCGCGGTGGTGGACGGCGTAGACCACGCGCTGGCGCATATCATGCGGCATGGCTCACAACATACCGACGCCATCGTCACCGACGACGTCACTGCGGCGGAATATTTCCTCGCCAGTCTCGATTCCGCTGTCGGCCTGTGGAATGCGTCCACGCAGTTCTGCGACGGGGGCGAATTCGGCTTCGGCGCCGAGATTGGCATCGCCACCGGCCGCATCCAGGCACGCGGCCCCGTGGGCGTGGAGCAACTCACCACGTACCGCTACGTGGTGCGCGGCAACGGACAGGTTCGCCCCTGAACGCCCCGTTGATTGATCCGCTGCCTCGGTTCGGCGACCAGCGCCGGACGCGCGTGGGCTTGCTAGGCGGATCGTTCAATCCAGCGCATGCGGGGCACCGCCACGTCGCCAATCTCGCCTGCAAGCGCCTGCGGCTCGATCAGGTCTGGCTGCTCGTCTCACCCGGCAATCCGCTGAAGCCGCATGCAGGCATGGCACCGTTCGCGGAGCGTATGCTCAGCGCGCGGCGCATTGGCGACGGACGGCGCATTCTCGCCACGGGCATCGAAGCCACCTTCGGCACCCGTTTCACCGTCGACACACTGCGCCTGCTGCTGCGCCGCTTCCCGCGCGTTCACTTCGTTTGGCTGATGGGCGCCGATATCCTGATCCAGATGCCGCGGTGGCAGAGCTGGGTGAAGATGCTGCACCGCATTGCGTTCGTCGTACTGCCGCGTCCCGGCTATACACGGCGCGCCCTTGCAGGTCCCGCCGCGTATCGCATGCGTCATGCCCGCCGCCCGGAGCGCGCCGCCCTCACGCTGCCCGGCAATGCGCCCGGTTGGGCCTTGCTGACCGCGCCATTAAGTGCCGTGTCCGCCACAGCGATCCGCCGAGGAGCCGTGCCATAGCCAAGCCGTCGATGCCCGCCTCGCCTGCCCGCCATAAGCCGCTGCCGCGCAAGCGCGTGGCGCGGCCGGCGCTCGCCGCCGACAAGACACCCGGCACGCTGCGCAAGAAGACCATCGCGGCCGGTCCCAAGACGCCGCCACGCGAACGCCGCAAGGGGCCACCGCCGTCGGCGCTCGACAACCTGCAGTCATTAATCGTCGGCAGCCTGGACGACGACAAGGCGACGGACATCGTCGCCCTGGACCTTGCTGGCAAGGCGACGTTCTGCGACCGCATGGTGATCGCCACCGGCCTTGCCGACCGGCAGATCGCCGCGATGGCGGAGCACCTGACAGAGAAGCTGCACAAGGCGGGAGTTCAGCGCGTGCAGGTCGAAGGCACCAACGGCGCCGATTGGGTTCTTATCGACGCCGGCGATATTATCGTTCACCTGTTCAAGCCCGAAGCACGGACGACGTACGCGCTGGAAAAGATGTGGGGCGCCGAGCTCGATTAAGACCGTGCTGCGTGCGCAAGAGGTCGAGGCCCGAAGCGTCGACCGTCAGGGCGCTGCAACAGGCACTCTGCTGAATTGGGCACCCTCACTCCCGTCACCGCTAGCCGGCACGTGTCCCGCGCCGCGGGAGAGGTTACGCAGCTTCCGCCAGCTGCCTTGGCCGGTAGATCGCGGTATGCGTTACCCGTGCCAGCGGACGGTGTTCATTCGCCACCACCAGCACGTCGACTTCCACAAATTTGTGACCCTTGTGCTCATAGTTCTGCGTTACCCGTGCCCGCGCGCCTAGCGTATCGCCGATCCGCGCTATACCAACGTTCTGCACGGCGCTGCCGACATGCATCCACGCAGGCAACACCACATTGTGCGACAATACCCAGTTGCAGCAGCGCAGAATGGTACCGGAATGCACGATCCCTTCCTGCGCATACAACGGATCGGTTTCGCGCGCGTCCTGCAGATCCCGCGCGTGATACGCCGGGTCAATCCGTAGCGGATTCATGCCCAGCCAACGCCCCACGGGCAGCGAGCGCTCGTCCGCCGGCGGACGCGCATCATGCGCTGGTGGCGTGGCCGCTGCGAAATCCGCCAGTGACATCGCAGGCACGGCGGGCCCCAGCGCGGCACGGCCGGTCGCACACAACACGCTCTGGCTGGTGACGTTCAACGCCAGGCCCTCGGCATCCTCGTCAGCGGTGATCTCGGCGATGTCGCCTTCATAGACTGGCTTGTTGAACCGGCACTCGCCGGTGCCGTGTTCCAACCAGGCGCGGCCCCAGTGCTGCACCGGCAGATGCGTCATATAAGCATAAACCTGCACGCCGCCGACCAAGCCGCCGCGGAAGCCGAAGCGCTTCGCCGTGGCGTCGTCGTGGATCTTGTTTTCCGACGCCTTGGCGGTGTTGTAGGCCGAGACGTGATAGGGCGGCAGGGTCGACATCACAATGGTTCCTTACGTCCAGATCTCCGGGGCGACAGGCACTCGGCCCGGCCATCCATGATTCGTATGGCTGATATCCGGTCAAGCGGCTTTCTTGCCTCTCGCACTTGGTTTTTCCGTGTTTGGTGAATCATATCCCACGCGTACCGCCACGAGAAGCCGCGACGACGGCACGTGAGCCGCTCACTTGGGTGGCGAAGCCGTGATCAGGCTCCGCAGCCCGCCCAAGCGGCTCGACCAAGCGCAGGACTTGACGGCCTGCCCCGAACTACGCCTGTTGTGCAGCCATGTCGCGCCGTCCTGCGCCGCGTCGCCGTACCGGGCCGAGTACAAACAGCGCTGCCAGCACCACGACGAAATTCATCATGGCAGCCGCCAGGAAGACGGCGTGCCATCCACCGGTCCGCGCCTTCAGCACGTTCGCCAACGGCACCAGCCAGGCCGATGTCCCCTTTGCGGTATAGAGCAACATAGCGTTGGTCGTGGCGAAGCGCGCACCGAACAGATCGGTGCAGGTAGAGGGGAACAGACTGAAGATTTCGCCCCAGGTGAAGAAGATCAACGCCGCGCAGAGTACGAATGTCCATGGCGTGTGGCCGAAATAGGCCAGCAGCAGGTACGCCAGGCCGCCCAGCGCGAAGGCAATCGCCATCGTGGTTTCCCGGCCGATGTGATCCGATACCCAGCCAAAAAACGGGCGTGCGGCGCCGTTCGCCACGTTGTCCACCACGAGCGCGACCGTCAGCGCGCTGGCGCCGAGAAACAGCGTGGCGTTCGACAGACCGAAGTCCTTGGCGATGGGCGCGATCTGCGCGGTGGCCATCAGACCGCTCGCCGAGATCAGAATGAACATCACATACAGCAACCAGAACACCGGTGTGGCCAGCATCTGGCCCGGTGAATAGCTGACTGCGGATTGCAGCACTTTCGGCGGCGCGGTTTGCGGCACCTCGCCCGGTATCGGCGCACGCATGATCGGCGCGATCAGCAGCAGGACGACCCCTTGGCCGACGCCGAACCAGAAGAAGGCGCTTTGGTAGCCGGCATTCTCGATGAGCAACCGGATTGGGATAACCGTGAGTGCCGCGCCCGCGCCGAACCCTCCAGCGGTGATACCGACCGCAAGGCCCCGTCGGTCGGGAAACCATTTTACCGCGTTGCCGACGCATGTGGCGTAGATGGCGCCGGCGCCGGTGCCTCCCAACGCCGCTGCGCCATACAGCATCCGCAACGAGCTGGCATAGGAATTGAGCACCCACGACAGCCCCACCAGGATCGCGCCAAACGCGATCATGATTGGCGGCCCTCTACGCGCCCCCAATGCGTCGACAATCCAGCCTTCGATCGGGGTCAGCCACGTTTCCGTGGCGATGAAGATGGAGAACGCGACCTGGATGCTGGCGATGCTCCAGCCGTTGGCGGCGTGTATCGGGTTGACGAACAGCGTCCACGCGTATTGCAGATTAGCAATCAGAATCATGCAGACCAAGCCGAGCCAGAGCTGCGACCAGCGATCCGCCGCGACCATCCTGCTGTCTGATGGCATGGCGCTGCCTCCCGGACTGTTGTTATTGCTGCACCAATGCTCTCACAATGATGGGTCGAGGAAAAGGCCCCAGCATTTCTTGCCGGTTGCCAAACTTGCCGATATTGCAATGCAGCACGATAGCGCGGGCCGCGCTGCCTACGCCGGGGCGAACACGCCTTCCTGTCCAGGCTCGGGGGCTGGCGCGAGAACCGCCGGCGGTTTCGCAAACTTCGGGTCGCGCTGCAGCACCGGTAGTACTTTGTCCGCGAACAAGCGCATGCTGAACTCCGCCTCTTCGTGCGGCATGCCACCGAAGGAGAATTCAGTGATCAGGTGATCCAGCCCGGTCAGGCTTCGCAATTCAGCAATCTTCTGGATGCAGTCATCAGGTGTGCCGACGACCTGGATACTGACATAGAACTCGGTGGCTTTGGCACGACGCGACGGCTCTTTCATCTTGGCATAAGTGACACCGACCTTTTCGTAGGACTCGTAACCCTTCACCTGGGTCAGATGGCCGTCGGAGAAGCGATAGTGCGTGTCGATGGAATCCCACTTCCTGCCGAGCCATTCGATTGCTTTCTCCTGCGCCTCATCGCGCGATTCGCAGCAGGAGACGTTGGTCAGGATCATCGGCGGCCGTGGTGTGAAGCCGGCGCGCGAAGCGGTGGTGCGGAAACGGTGGATGTCTTGCGCGGCCTTCGGCCATTCATTCTGCATGATGACCAGCATGGAGAACCCAAGCTGCGCCATAACGTCGACCGATTCCGGGCTAACCGCGGTGCCGTAGAACCGCCGCTCGGGATGCGAGATCGGCCGCGGTCGGATCGCCGTGCGTGGAATCTGGTAAAATTCGCCACTGAACTCGAAGGTTTCCTCGGTCAGCGCCTGCTTGATGATCTGTGCGGATTCGATGAAGCGTCCGCGCGCCTCGCCCATGGGAATGCGGAAGCCTTCATATTCGACGCTGGCGGCGCCTCGTCCAAAGCCGAACAAGCAACGGCCGCCGCACAGGATGTCGAGCAAGGCGATTTGTTCGGCAACGCGCACGGGATCATGCCACGGTAGGACGATCACGGCCGTGCCGAGCTGAATGCGCTTGGTGCGTCCCGCGTAGTAGGCGAGCAACTGCAACGGCGCCGGTGACATGGCATAGCCTGTGAAGTGATGCTCCAGCGCAAACAGGGAGTCAAAGCCAAGCGGTTCGACGAGGTCGCCCATGGCAATGTGTTCGCTGACCACCGAGACGTCGGAACGCCCCGGCTGGGACAACATGTTCAGCGCCATTCCGACTTTCATGGCCGGCCCTCCCGTTACCTACTGGTGTCCGACCGTACTGCCCGGTACAGGGTGGGTCAATCGACTGGCGGGCGCTGGCGCGACCTGCGAAACGTCGCCATCATCATGCGCCATCTCGGGAGGAACGTACATGAGCCAGGCGCTGAACGGTATCCGGGTCATCGACATGACACACAACCAGGCGGGGCCCGCGTGCGCGCAGATTCTCGCGTTCCTCGGCGCCGACGTGATCAAGCTGGAGGAACCCAAAGGCGGCGATGTTGCCCGCACCAATATGCGCGACAAACCCGACAGCGACAGCTTGTTCTTTCTCATCCTCAACGCCAACAAGCGCAGCCTCACGCTGAATCTCAAGACCGACGAAGGCAAGAATCTGTTTCGCAAGCTCATCGTGCAATGCGATGTACTGCTGGAGAATTTCGGCCCTGGCGCGCTCGACCGGCTCGGCCTCGGCTATACCGCGCTACGGGAAATCAACCAGCGGCTGATCTACGCGACCATCAAGGGCTTCGGCACCTACGGCCCATACGCTGACTTCAAGAGCTTCGAACCGATCGCACAGGCGATGGGCGGCGCGATGTGCGTGACCGGCTTCCCGGAGAATCCCCCGACCTATGTCTGGCCCGCAATCGGCGATTCCGGCACCGGAATGCATATGGCGATTGGGATCCTAGCGGCACTGCAGCAGCGCCATGCGACGGGCAACGGCCAGCACGTCGAAGTTTCAATGCAGGATGCAGTCGTCAATCTGCTCCGCGTCAGCCTGCGCGATCACCAGCGCAACGGCCGGCCGACGCCACGCACCGGCAACCAGCTGGGTCGCGCAGTGCCGGGAACGACTTATCCCTGCGCGCCTGGCGGTCCGAACGATTACGTTTACATTTTCGCCCAGCCGCAGATGTGGAAGCCGTTCGTCAAAGCCATCCGCCAGCCGGAGCTTGCGGATGATCCGCGCTTCAGCACCCCGGACGGACGATGGGAAAATCGCGAGGCACTCAACGCCATCATCGCCACGTGGACCCGCCAGCGCAGCAAGCACGATGTGATGCGCATTCTCGGCGAGGCCGGCGTGCCCAGCGGCGCCTGCCAGGACACCGGCGAGGTGCTGGACGACCCGCATCTGCATGCGCGCGAGATGATCGTCGATGTCGAGTACCCGACGCGTGGCACGTACAAGACGGTAGGCTGCCCGATCAAACTGTCGGATTCGCCCGCGCTCGTTCAACGGCCGCCTTTGCTTGGCGAACACACAGCCGAACTGCTCGGGGAACTCTGCGGCGTTTCGGCCGATACGGTGGCGAAACTGCGCGCAGAGGGCGTCGTCTGAGCAGGGCGAGACCGCGACACCGTTCGCCATGACCCGAGAGCCGGAGGGCCGGGTGCTGCCACGCACGCTCGCCCGCCGCCTGCCGTTCTTCTACGGCTGGATCATCCTGGCCTGCGCGTGTTGCGCCGGTTTCTCGCGCCAGGGCGGCGCGGCGGGGACGTTGTCGATCTTCGTCGAGCCGATGACACGGGAGTTCGGCTGGTCACGCACTGCGCTATCGGGCGCGGTGTCGCTGGGCGGCGTGCTCGCGGCCTTGTCGGCGCCGCTCCATGGCCGCGTGCTGGACCGGCGAGGCGCACGCTTCATGCTGTGTGCCGCCGTGCTCAGCACCGGCGGCGCG
>JASHVB010000593.1 GCA_030039695.1 Acetobacteraceae bacterium | reverse complement strand
GTATTACGAGATCTCATCCGATCTTGGCAAGCAGAACTCACCCCCCTTGGCGTTTGCCGGGGCAAGCTGACCACAGGGCGTCGGGTTCGTCACGGTGCCCGACGCGGCAGCGCCGGCATTGACCGCGCCATCGACAGAGTCACCTCGCATGCCGCGGTGAGCCTGGTCCGGCGGTCGGTCTGCAGGTGGTCGGGAGACCCCGGCCATCACGATCGGCGGCCGAGCCCTCCTGCTCACAATGACAGAAGAGCGCGGCCACGCTAGATTCTACCCACCATTTCGCAGGAGACGGCATCATGACCGAGGCATGCATCGTCGGCTGGGCTCACTCACCGTTCGGCCGGCTGGAAGACCCCGACGTCGAAACGCTGATCGGCCGTGTCGCCGGCGCAGCGATCGAGGATGCCGGCGTGTCTGCCACGGAGATCGACGCCACCTTCGTCAGTTTGTTCAACAACGGTTTTTCCAAGCAGGACTTTCCGGCGTCACTCGTGCTGCAGCACGTGCCCGACCTGCGGTTCAAGCCGATCACCCGGTTCGAGAATGCATGCGCGTCGGGCAGTGCGGCAGTCCACGGCGCGCGGGATTTCATTGGCGCCGGCCGCGGTAAATTCGCGCTGGTGATCGGCGTGGAAAAGATGACGGCGACGCCCGGGCCGGAGGTCGGCGATATCCTGCTCCGTGCCTGTTACCAGAAAGAAGAAGGCGACATTCCTGCTGGGTTCGCCGGCGTGTTCGGCCGCATCGCCGAACGCTATTTCCAGCGCTACGGCGACCAGTCCGACGCACTTGCGGCGATTGCGGCGAAGAACCACAAGAATGGCGTGGATAACCCGTATGCGCAGTTGCGGCGCGACCTGGGGTACGATTTCTGCCGTACGGTTTCAGAGAAGAATCCCTACGTCGCGCCGCCGCTGAAGCGCACCGATTGCTCCTTGGTGTCGGACGGTGCGGCGGCGCTGGTCCTGGCGGACGAAGACACCGCGCGCTCTCTCGGCAAAGCGGTGCGGTTCCGCGCGGCCGTGCAAGTGAACGACTTTCTGCCGATCAGCAAGCGCGACATTACCCAGTTTGAGGGCGCGCGCGCAGCTTGGTCGCGCGCGTTGCATGCAGCCGATCTGAAACTGCAGGACCTGTCCTTCGTCGAATCGCATGACTGCTTCACCATCGCCGAATTGCTCGAATACGAGGCGATGGGCCTGACCGAACCAGGTCAGGGCGCACGCGCGGTGCTGGAGGGCTGGACCGGCAAGGACGGCAGGTTGCCGGTCAATCCGTCCGGCGGCCTGAAGGCGAAGGGCCATCCGATCGGCGCGACGGGCGTATCCATGCACGCAATCACGGCGATGCAGCTGACTGGCCAGGCGCCGGAAGGCATGCAGTTGGCGAAAGCCGAGATCGGCGGCGTCTTCAACATGGGCGGCGCCGCTGTGGCGAACTATGTGTCCATCCTGGAGCCGCTGCGCTGATCCCGACCAGCAACCTGGCGCATCTACTGGAGCAGACGGCGCGGCGATTTCCGGATCGGCCGGCGATCGTCTGGCGCGAACGCACCTGGACCTGGGCCCAATTCACCGGGCGGGTCCAGGCGGCGGCGGCGGGTCTGGCTTTGCGCGGTGTGCGGTACGGCGACCGTGTGTTGCTGCACGCGCGCAATTCGAACGCCGTGCTGGAGACGATGTTCGCGTCGTGGCTGCTGGGTGCGGTGTGGGTGCCGACGAATTTCCGGCTGACGCCGCCGGAGGTGGCGTATCTCGCATCGTCCTCCGGCGCATCGGTGCATATTTTCGATGCGGCGTTCCCGGAGCATGCAGCGGCGGCGAAAGCGGAAAATCCGCTGTGCCGCCTCGAGCTCTCGATCCCCGACGCGTGGGATGCACTGGCGTGCGGTGGCGAGCCGCCGGTGCTGCGGGCGGCGGATGTCGGGTACGACCATCCGGCTTGGTTCTTCTACACCTCCGGTACGACGGGCCGACCGAAGGCGGGCGTGCTGACGCACGGGCAAATGGAATACGTCGTCTGCAATCATCTGTGCGACCTGATGCCGGCCACCACGGAGAATGACGTGTCGCTGGTGGTGGCCCCGCTGTCGCACGGCGCGGGCATTCATTTCCTGCCTCAGGTGTCGCGCGGCGCGGCGAGCGTGCTGCTGTCGGGTGAACGGCTTGACTGCGAGGAAGCGTGGCGGCTGGTCGAACGCCATCGCGTCACCAACATGTTCACCGTGCCGACGATCCTGACGATGCTGACCCGCCACGACGCAGTGGATCGCTACGATCATTCGTCGCTGCGGTACGTGATCTATGCCGGCTCGCCGATGTACCGCGCCGACCAGGCGCATGCGCTGAGCAAGCTCGGCCGAGTGATGGTGCAATACTTCGGCATGGGCGAAGTGACCGGCAATATCACCGTGCTGCCGCGTGAGGACCACAGTCTGGATGACGCGAGCATGCGCGTCGGCACCTGCGGTTTTCCGCGCACCGGCATGGAGGTCGCGATCCTGGACCTGGACGGCAATCACCTGCCGGCCGGAACGACGGGCGAGATCTGCGTGCGTGGACCCGGAGTGTTTGCAGGCTATCACAACAATGCGGACGCAACGGCGCAGGCGACGCGGTTCGGGTGGTTCCACACCGGCGATCTGGGACACGTCGATCCGCAGGGGTTTGTCTACATCACGGGGCGTGAGTCGGACATGTACATTTCCGGCGGCTCCAATGTCTATCCCCGCGAAATCGAGGAGGTGCTGATGACGCATCCTTCGGTGGCGGAGGCTTGCGTGGTCGGGATGCCGGATGCGCGCTGGGGCGAAAGCGGCGTCGCGGTGCTGGTGCCGACGGCGGGTGCGATGCTCGAAGAGCGAGCCGTGCTGGCGCAGCTTGAGGGCCGGCTGGCGAAGTATAAATGGCCGACGCGGATCGTCGTCTGGCCGGAGCTGCCGAAATCCGGTTACGGCAAGGTGGCGAAGCGCGAGGTGAAACGGTTGCTGGAGGAGGAAGGCTGATGGCCGATGCAGCGAAGGATCCGGGCGCGATCAAGGACTATCACGCGCATGTCTATTACGACCCGTCCAGCAAGGACCGAGCGGCAGCACTGCGTGCCTGGGTCGAGGAGCGGTTCGCCGGTCAGATGCGTATGGGAAGCTGGCATGATGAACCAGTAGGGCCGCACGTGCAGGCGATGTATCAGATCGCGTTTCCACCGGAACTGCTGCCGGCGTTGCTCCCCTTCCTGATGCTGAATCGCATGGGGCTGACGATCTTGCTGCATCCACAGTCGGGCCGGCCGCGCGACGACCACACGCTGAACGCGGTGTGGATGGGCGAAGTGCTGCCGGTGAAGACCGCGGTACTGCGGGACGTGGGCTGATGGCGATCGACGGCGATAACTGCCGTGCGATGACACCAGCTTGACATCCCCCGACCGGCCTTCATCATCCGGTCACAGGGGGAGATTTCCATGGCCAGCCTGGATCGTTGTCTGAACGTCTATGACTTACGCGCCGCGGCGAAACGGCGTCTGCCGCGAGGCGTGTTCGAATTCGTCGATCGCGGCAGCGAGGATGGCATTGCCGTCGCCAACAACCGCGCCGCATTCGAGCGCATCAAGCTGCGGCATCGCGCTCTGGTCGACGTGTCCGGCCGCACGATGAACACCATGCTGTTCGGCAAGCCGGTGTCAATGCCGATGGCGATCGCACCGACCGGCGCAGCCGGGCTGTGCTGGCACGAAGGCGAACTGGAACTGGCAAAAGCGGCGGCACAGGCGAAGGTTCCGTTCACGCTGGCGACCGGTGCCATGACGTCGATGGAAAAGATCGCCAAGGAAGCCGGCCCCGGCGTGGGCGGACGCTTGTGGTTCCAACTTTATGTGTGGAACAAGCGCGATCTGTCCTACCAGTTGATTGAACGCGCGAATCGCGCGGGTTTCGAGGCGCTGATCGTCACGGTGGACACCATCGTGCCGCCGAACCGCGAGTACAACCAGCACAATGGCTTTCTGCTGCCGTTCAAACCGAACGTGACGTTCACGCTCGACATCATGCGGCATCCGGTGTGGTTCACCAACGTGCTGATGAAGTACTTCACCACTATCGGTATGCCGCGTAACGAGAACTATCCCGACGAGTACCGTCGCGCGTCGCGCAACGATCATGCGGAGATCATGCGGCAGGATTCGCTCTGCTGGGACGACATCAAGATCTTCCGCGACAAGTGGCCGGGCATCTTGATGGTGAAGGGCATCAACCGGCCGGACGATGCGGTGAAGGCGATCGAGTACGGCTGCGACGGCCTGGTGGTGTCAAACCACGGCGGCCGGAACATGGATAGCGTCGTGGCTTCGATCGACGTGCTGCCGGAGATCGCGGAAGCCGTGGGCGACCGTGGCACGGTGATCCTGGATTCCGGCGTCCGCCGTGGCTCCGACATCGCGAAGGCGCTGGCGCTGGGCGCCAAGGCGGTGCTGACCGGTCGTGCGACGCTCTATGGCACGGCAGTCGGTGGCCAGGCCGGCGCATTC
>JASHVB010000592.1 GCA_030039695.1 Acetobacteraceae bacterium | reverse complement strand
ACACGGTCACGCCGAGCGCGTAGATGTCGGTGGCCACGTTACCTGCCTCGCCCTCGAACATCTCCGGGGCTACGTAGGCCAGGGTGCCCGGGATCTGCTCCGGCGCGATATCTTCCAGGCCCGGCAGCCGCACAACGCCGAGATCGAGCAGTTTCAAGGAACCTTCGGCCTCCAGCATCACATTGTCAGGTTTGATGTCGCGATGGATGATGTCGGCGCGATGCAACGCTGCTGCTGCGTGCGCGAGACGCACCGCGATGCGACGGCCTTCCTCCAGCCCGACTGCCGGCTGGCGTGCGATGCGGCTTTCCAGCAGTTCGCCGGTATAAAGCGGCATGACGGTGTAGAGGCAGGTTTGTCTTCCGGGGGGCAGCTCGATTACGTGCGCGACCCATGGGCTGGTGACGCGCGTGCCTACCCATGCCTCGCGCACGAACGCGGCGTGATAGGTTTCCACCGCAGCCACCTGCGGCTTGGGGAATTTCAGCACCACCGGCCCGCCGTCCATGTCGTCGACCGCGCCGAAGATGCGCGAGTAGCGGCCGTCGGACACCAGAACGTTCAGCACGAAGCCGTCCACCGTATCGCCAACCTGTGGCACGGGGATCAGCGGCAGGCGGCGGACGTGTGTGCCCACGTCCGCGGATCGCGCGGTTGGCAGCGCGACGACGTCGAGCACCAGCGCGGTGCAGTTGTCGGTGCTGCCCGCCTCCAGCGCCGCTTCGGTGAGGGCGCGGGCGGTATCGTCGGGCGCCGAGCGCACCTTCAGGATGTCGGCGATTGCCTCGTCCACCAGCGATCCATGCACCCCGTCGCTGCACAGCAGGAAGCGGTCGTGCAGTGCCACCGCGTGGCTGGTGTAGTCGAGCCGTAGCTCCGGCTCGATACCCAGCCCGCGCGTCAGCACTGGCGATTTGCCACGGTCGTCGCGAACATGGTCGCTCGTCAGCCGGACGAGGCGGTCGTTGCTCCAGCGATAGGCGCGCGTGTCTCCGACATGCAGCAGGTGGGCAAGCCGGCCGCGCAGTACCAGCGCGGTAAAGGTGCATCCCATGCCTACGAGATTCGCATCCTGCCGGCCCTGGGCGTTGATCCAGGCGTTGAGCGAATCGAGGATGCGCGCGCCGGCACGCTGCACTTCCATGGTTTCGGGCACGTCCCAGAACCCGTCAAGGAAACCACGCACCGCGGTCTCCGCCGCGACGCGACCGCCCTTGGCGCTGCCGATGCCGTCAGCGATGGCCGCCGCCACGTCTCGCCGCTCGGCGGCGATCTGCGAGCCGAGCACCGCGCCGACGAAATCCTCGTTGCGGGGCCGTGGACCCTGCGCGCTGTGAGTGCCGATGCTGACTCGCGGGGTGGCTAGGTCCTCGCTCATCGGGCGGGCTTAGGGCAGCTTGCAGCGGTCGAACTGCATGTAGCCGCCGGTGCTGGAAGCGACGATGACGGTCAGCTGTCCCGTCTTTCGGTCCAAAGTGTAGTTCCACCGGTCCTTACGGTCGCGCCACGCAATTTCCGATTCGCTGATGCTGGCAGGGTTTTCGTCCACGGTGGAGCGGTTGTAGTCGATGTTGATCTCCCACGTCGTGCCGCTGGACGGATTGACACAGGTGATGGTCGAAGCCGGCAGCGGAGGTTGTGCGCGCGTGAGGGGCACCACCAAGCCGATCGCAACAGCGACGGTCAGCGGAGCTGTGTAGCGGATTGAGAATATCATTTCGCCGCCACTTAGCTAGTTTCCCGTCGATTGCAAAGCGTTTCGCCGGCATGCTGTCGACAACACTGCGCTCGGGACACCGGATTGCCTGCAGAATGTTCGGCATCCGGGCGTAACTGCCCACAGGCGCGTGGCTCAACGCCAGAGATGACGGCGCGCTGCAGGGCGACAACCACCTGTGACCGGCGGCGCGCGCCCCCCATTGGCTATTCATTATGCAAAACGCCACTTTCCTAGTCTTGGGGTCCGGGGGCTGGCGGCGCTCATGCCTCAACGGAGCGGCGAACCGCGGCCCGGGTCAAGCATCGAGTCTGACCTCCCAATCACCACGTCCCTTATATGGGAAGTATATGCGGGAGCAGCGAAACGAAACGCTGCGCACGCGGCGGCGGGCCGCACGCTGCCGGGGCGGCCTCAATTGCTGGCACGCTCCTTGCTTCAAGTCGAATTGACCTGGCGTCACCCGCTTTCGGGCGTGCAGCGGGCGAGTTCGGGGGAGACGCCGTCGGAACGTCACAACAGTGGAGAAATTCATGCTCGTACCTTCACCTAAATGGCTCGATACGGGCGACAACGCGTGGCAGTTAGCCGCGGCAACGTTCGTCGCGTTGCAAAGTATCCCGGGCCTGACGGTCCTCTATGGCGGTGTCGTCAAGAAGAAGTGGGCGATCAACTCGGCCTTCATGTCGATCTACGCTTTCGCCTCGGTCCTCGTGGTCTGGGTGTTGTTCGATTACAACATGGCGTTTGGACCGCAGTGGTTCCCCTTCCTGGGGACGCCGCTACCCGCCTTATCAGCCGCCTTCAGCATCGGCCAAGCGACGATCCCGGCCGCTGCATCGGGTATGCCGCCGATCCAGTTCCCGATGGCGACGCTGGTCTACTTCCAGTTCGTGTTTGCCGCCATCACCGTGATCATTCTCGCGGGATCGGTGCTCGGACGGATGAGCTTCCGCGCCTGGGTGTTATTCTGCCCACTGTGGATGACGTTTTCTTACACTGTGGGCGCATTCAGTCTGTGGGGCGGCGGATGGCTCGCCAGCATGGGCGTGGTGGACTTCTCGGGCGGGTACGTGATTCATCTCGCCGCCGCGTCGTCGGGCTTCGTTGCAGCGGCTATGGTCGGCCCGCGGCTGCAGCAGGACCGTGAGCATTTCCCACCGAACAGCCTGCTGGTGACTCTCGTCGGGGCCGGCATCCTGTGGCTGGGATGGAACGGATTCAACGGCGGTGACCCGTACTTTGCCAACGCCGACGCCGGCGCCGCGGTGCTCAACACCAACACCGCCACAGCCTGCGGCGTGTTGGTTTGGACGCTCTGCGACAAAATGGCCTACGGCAAGCCGTCGGTCATTGGCGCGGTCAACGGCATGATCGCCGCGCTGGTCGCGATCACCCCGGCCGCCGGTTATGTCAACGGCTGGGGCGCCATCATCATCGGCGTCTGTGCTGGCATCATCCCCTGGATTAGCATGAACTGGCTCCAGAAGACCAAGCTGATGATGAGGGTGGACGACACGCTCAGCGTGTTCTCGACGCATGGAATCGCCGCTATCACTGGCGGTCTGCTGACCGGCATCCTGGCGTGCCCTGACATGCTGGAGTACATCGGCACCGAGAAGGATGCCCCCGGCGTGAACGTGACAGGCCTGATCTTCGGCAATCCGCACCAGCTCGTGCTGCAGATCTACGGCGCGTTGTTCATCATCGTCTACAACGTCGTCATCACGTTCATCATTCTGAAGGTGATCTCGTTCATCACGCCGCTGCGCATGGATGAGGCAACATTGCGCGTCGGTGACGACGCGGTGCACGGCGAGACGGCTTACGCGATCGGTGTGGAAGGCGAGTGATCGCGTTGGCTGACTGAGGGCCGCTGTAGGGGCCTTTCGAGCGGGGCGGGTGGATAACCCGCCCCGTTCTTGTTCTTGGCCACGTGCGGCTAGGCTGCGTTTTGCCACGGCCATATGGTGTGCGTGGCCAAGCAGCGCGAGGAACCGTCCATGCCCGACCATCCCCTGCCCCTGACCGACCGTGCCGGCATCCAGATCGAGCGACCAGCCTCGCTGCCCGCTGGCAACGCTTTGTTCGGGAGCGATGTCGTGGCCGAAACGCTGCGCACGCTCGACATTCCGTTCATTGCGCTGAACCCGGGTTCGTCCTATCGCGGACTGCACGACAGTCTGGTGAATCACCTCGGCAATGCCGCACCGCAGATGCTGCTGTGCCTGCACGAGGAGCATGCAATCGCTATAGCGCACGGCTATGCCAAGGTGACCGGGCGAATGATGGCCGCGGCAGTGCACGCCAATGTCGGGCTGATGCATGCGAGCATGGCCATGTTCAACGCATGGTGCGACCGCATGCCGATCCTGGTGCTGGGCGCGACCGGCCCGGTGGATGCGCCCAAGCGCCGTCCGTGGATCGATTGGATCCACACCGCGCGTGACCAGGGCGCGCTGATCCGCCATTACACCAAGTGGGACGACCAGCCTGCCTCGCCCGAGGCGGCACGCGAATCGCTGCTGCGTGCTGCCTGGCTCGCAACCACGCCGCCTTGTGGCCCGACCTACATCAATTTGGATGTCGGCATGCAAGAAGCACCATTGGGTGAGCCACCGCCGGCGCTCGACCCGGCGCGGTTTCGTCCGGCCGTGGTGCCGGTGCTGCCTGATCCGGCGCTCGTGACACAGGCGGCCACCATGTTGCGCAGCGCAAAGCATCCGTTGCTCCTGTTCGGCCGCGGTTCGCGCCGGCAGGCGGATTGGGACAATCGGGTCGCGCTGGCGGAAGCGTTGGGCGCGCGCGTTCTGACCGATATGAAACTGGCGGCTGCCTTTCCGACCGATCATCCGCTGCATGTCGGGCCAGCCGCGACCTTCCCCGCAAAGGAAGCAACAGAGGCATTGGTGGAAGCCGACGTGGTGCTGAGCCTCGAGTGGATCGATCTCGCCGGCACGCTGCGCGGCACCAGCGCGACATCCAAGGTTATCAACGTTTCGCTCGATCACCAGGTGCACAACGGCTGGAGCATGGACTACCAGGGTTTGCCTCCGTCCGA